>NZ_DATLXO010000172.1:0-2836 GCF_035575815.1 Iamia sp. | reverse complement strand
CCGGTGTCGCCGGCAAGGGCCCGACCCACCAGGCCGGCGGCGACGCCCTTTCCCATGTCGGCGCCGAGCACGGCCAGGCCCCACCGGTTCCCCAGCACCGCGGCGGCGTTGGCCGCGCCCGGGTTGCCGCTGCCCGACGCGCGCACCTCGGTGCGGCGACCGGCGAGGCGGGAGGCGATGTCGGCCGAGGGCAGGGTGCCGGCCAGGTAGCCGACGGTCGCCGCGGCGGTCAACCGGGTCGGGGTCGAGGTGCGGCTCGGACGGACCCCGCGACGCGACTCGATTCTCCGCGCTCTCACGGCTCGGTCCCTCGCGGCGGCACCTGACCGACGGTAGGCCAGGTGAACACTCCGGGGGCATGCGGCCCATCGATCACGGCGCCCACGGAGGAGCCGGGCGGGTCTCGGGCCGCAGCAGGCCGCACCAGCGGCTCCAGACGTCCACCCTCACCGAGATGCTGCGCCTCTTCGCCCGCGGCCCGCACCCTGTCGGGCGACGCCTTCCTCGACACCGTCACCCTCCCGGTGACCCTGTGGCTCCTCGACAAGGCCAAGCTCGACGAAGCATGCACCGCACACCGCCGCCGATCCGGAGACCGACGGCGTCTGACCGGAGCTCGGGCGACGCAACGCCCGTTCGGAGCCGCGGACGGGTGTCGTAGCCTCGCCACGCGATCGACGCGGGGAGCCTCACGCCGAGGTGCACGCGCACGTCCCGCCCTCGTGGGCCCCGTGACAAAGGGGCACGGCCCAGGTCAGCGAAGGTGCTGCGGCGGAGGGATGAACGCAAGGCCCTGCTCGTCGCAACGCCGTCTGAACGCCTCGCGAACGCGACGGCGCCCTGGCTCTGCTCGTGAGTCTCTGGTCCTGGGGCTAGCGCCTCTTAGGGATGCTTGGAAACTCCGCCCGTCGACGTTGCACTTCTCGTTGTGGCGCGCCTTGTGGTCGGTACGCACCTCTAGGGATTCTGGGGAGACTGTGTGGCGCGGGAGCTCCTGCGCTCTCGACGGTTGTACGCCCCGGCGGGCCCGTGGCGAGGATCGGCGTCAGGCAAGGTCGTCGCCACGGGCGAGCGGGGACTTCTGGGTCGTCAAGGTTCGGCGCCCTGGGGGGCGGTACTTGGCCACCGTGGCCGGTTTGGCCGGTTTGGCCGGTCAGAAGCGAGAGGGTTCTAGGTCGAGGGGGCGGCCTGCTCGTAGTGGTCGTGGAGCAGCGCCCAGAAGAGGCGCGCCTTGCTCTTCTCATCCGGGGGTGCCTGAGTGGTGCCGTCGGGCCACTCCACCTCGCCGCTTCGAGCGAGGCGGAGCAGTCGTCGGCGCGCGGCTCGCCACTGGTCAGACCCGAGCTTGGCGTCGACGATGTCACGGGCCGTGAGGACGGCCACGTCGGTCGCATCGCTCCGGTCCTGGTCCAGGTACGAGGCCATGTCGAGGTCGTGCCACAGGAGCTCTCGGCCGGTCCGGCGGCGCAGCGAGTCGACCTCGGTGCTGCTCAGCAAGTGGTCGATGTCGGCGTCGTCGATGCAGCCCTGGGCGTATCTCGTGTAGGTGCCGGCGGCGACCAGGTCGTCGTCGGTGAGGCCTCGGATGTAGCGGGCCTCGACGTCGTCGAGCCAGGACCACAACGGCCTAAGCGTCGTCATCGTCGAAGTCCTCAGGGCCGAGGCGGAGCACGGTCCACCCCTGCTGCTCGAGTACCGCTTCCTCGAGGCGGTTGATCCGGTCGGCGAGCTCATCGGCCTCGAGGCGGGCGCCCTGGGCCAGCAACACCCGGGCCGCCCCGAGCCGGACGGACTCGTTCGCCGCCGTCGCCAGCAGCTCCCGGGTAGTGTCCAGCGCCTCGGAGACGAGGTCCGGCACCCGGGCGTTGACCTCATCGAGACGCACCCGGCGGGCAGCGTGGAGCCGGGTTGCGAAGACCCGGTCGGTGAGGCGGCGGCGCACCGTCCGCTCCGACACGCCGGCCACCCGGGCGGCATCCTTGTGGGAGTGCCCCTCGGCCAACAGCTCCAGGAGAACGCTGTCCTTGCTCTCCCTGTCGGACACCGCCTCGTCCGACGCCGAGGGGGCGCCGAACGAGATCGCGTCCTGCGAGGCGCTCACCGAGTCGACCTCGGCACGCTGATCGTGCCGAGCACCAGGCCCCGGGCGACCACTGTGAGCGGCAGCCCCTTCACACGGGCCAACCGGCGCAGAACCTCAGGCCCGGGCAGGGCATCGTCGACCTCGCGGAAGTCGGCGAAGATGGCCAAGGCGGCCACCTGCCCCACCTCCCTCTGGTTCAAACCGAGCCTGTGGCAGTCACCCCTGGCGTTCAGCACCCCCACCAGCAATGTGCCCGACGCTGCGGCCACGGCACGGTTGATTTCGTCTACCAGCACTGGATCTCTCCTCGGTATCGATGGCCCACGCCTGTGGGCACCCCTTACCGAGGAGACGAAGCCTCTTGGACAGGATCTGGCGGAAAAAGGTGTGAGGTCGTCCACGTGGTGCTCCTGCCCTTCTCCGGCTCGCCCCTTAGTGCCAACGGACCCCGACGGGGTCTGTTGCGTTGGCGGTCGCCGGGTCGCGCTCGTGGTCTGGCGCGGCGGGCCGGTTCCTTCAGAGGACGCGCTCGAGCTCGTCGAAGGCGGTGGCGAGGCGCAGGTGCGGTCGGGCGTAAGTGCCGAGCTCGTAGTGACCGCGCCGGAGGCCCTGTCTGTCAGGGTGGGGTGAGACACCTGGTGTAGCGGATCTTCTGTCCCCCACAGGGTGAGAACGGACCTTCCTTGATGACCTTGACGACTGCAGATCTGGTCGAACCGCGCCCACACTGGCGGGGTGGATGAGATCGACGGA
>NZ_DATLXO010000171.1:0-22048 GCF_035575815.1 Iamia sp. | reverse complement strand
GTCGAGCAGGTGCGAAAGCAGGGCATAGTGATCCGGCGGTTGCGTGTGGAAGCGCCGTCGCTCAACGGATAAAAGGTACCCCGGGGATAACAGGCTCATCTTCCCCAAGAGTCCATATCGACGGGAAGGTTTGGCACCTCGATGTCGGCTCATCGCATCCTGGGGCTGAAGCAGGTCCCAAGGGTTGGGCTGTTCGCCCATTAAAGCGGTACGCGAGCTGGGTTTAGAACGTCGTGAGACAGTTCGGTCCCTATCCTCTGCAGCCGGAGGAAACTTGAGGAAGGCTATCC
Source organism: Iamia sp. (assembly GCF_035575815.1). NCBI lineage: Bacteria > Bacillati > Actinomycetota > Acidimicrobiia > Acidimicrobiales > Iamiaceae > Iamia > Iamia sp. The sequence continues at coordinate 21,758 of NZ_DATLXO010000171.1, read as the reverse complement.
CTAGTACGAGAGGACCGGGATGGACGTAGCTCTCGTGTGCCAGTTGTCCTGCCAAGGGCATGGCTGGTTAGCGACCTACGGTAGAGATAAGCGCTGAAGGCATCTAAGTGCGAAGCTCGTTCCAAGATGAGGTTTCCCACTGGGTCAACCAGGTAAGGCCTGTGAAAGACCATCACGTTGATAGGCCGGAGGTGTACGCATGGCAACATGTTCAGCCGACCGGTACTAATCGGCCGAGGGCTTGGAAGTACGAAGAAGTTTGTGCTCGCTATGGAGTGCTCAAAGAGCAGCGGCCCACATTGGGTACGCGCCTTTGGCATGCGGTTTCGGTGGCGATGGCGAAGGGGTCACACCCGTTCCCATTCCGAACACGGAAGTTAAGCCCTTCTGCGCCGATGGTACTTGGGGATAGATCCCCTGGGAGAGTAGGTCGCCGCCGGATTTCGATCGATCGACCCCCTGCCTTCGGGCCGGGGGTCTTTCGCGTGTCCCGACTCCTCAGAGGGGTTCGGGGGATGGGAGCCCTGCTGAGGGTCGGGGGTACGATCGTCCGATGCCGTCGCCCCGACCGCCCGATCCTCGGCGCCCCCGTCCGGGCCCGGGAGGTTCGCGTCGCCGCCTCGGGTCCGAGGGTGGTGGTGAGCGCGAGGAGGCGCCTCGGACCCGGGGCGCCGACCGAGGCGGTCCGCGGCCGGGTCCGGGTGCTCGGGACCGATCGGACCCGTCGACCGATCGCTCGAGCTGGGGAGGCGTGGCGCGACGGGGTGCCGGGCGCATCTCCGACGATGTACGGGGGGGTAGCGAGCGCGACCGTTCGCCCCGCCCGGGTGACGGTCGGTCCCGCGCTCCCGCCGCACGTGGTCGCGGCCCGGGTGGCGATGGACGAGACGACCGGGGTGACCGGGGCCCCGGCGCGCGCCCCGGTGACCCTCGCCGTTCGGTCGGTCGGCTCGACTCGCAGGGGCGTCCGGTGCGCGACGGCGGTCGGGGGCGGCCGGGGGGCCGCGATGGCCGTGAGCGGTCGCGCCCCGTTGACCGGGGGCCGAGTGACCGTCGGCCCCCTGATCGGGGTGCGCCGGGCCCCGGCGGCCCCCGGCGCAGCGCCCCGGACATGGGCCCACCGCCCCCGCACGAGCCCGAGGTCTGGGTCCGTGAGGATGCGCCGGCGCGCCTAGCTGCGCCGAAGCGACGGCGAGACCGCTCCGTGCCCGTCGATGTCGAGATGCTGGCCTCCGAGCTCCTACGAGCGCTGGGCCCCACCCGCGGGGCGCGGGCGACCGACCGGGTGGTCGAGGCGGCGCGCGCCTTCGCCAACGAGCAGCTCGACGACGCCCGGCGGGTCCTCGGCCCGGTGGCGTCGGACGCCCCGGGCGCGGCGACGGTCCGCGAGCTGTTGGGCCTCACCCTCTACCAGCTGGGACGGTGGCGACCGGCGGTCAAGGAGCTCGAGGCGTTCCGAGAGCTGACCCGCTCGGTCGACCAGAACCCGGTGCTGGCCGACTGCTACCGGGCCCTCGGTCGCCACGCGGACGCGGAGACGCTCTGGGACGAGCTGCGCGAGGCGTCGCCCAGCGCCGAGCTGGTGACCGAGGGGCGCATCGTGGCCGCCGGCTCGCTGGCGGACCGGGGCCGGCTCTCCGACGCCATCCGCCTGCTGGAGTCCGCACCCCGGGGGAAGAAGGCTCGCCCGCACCACCTGCGCAACGCCTACGCCCTGGCCGACCTCCGAGAGCGGGCCGGCGATGTCAGCCGGTCGCGCGAGCTGTTCGCCTGGATCGTCGGCGTCGACGCCGACTTCGCGGACGCTGCGGTGCGCCTGTCGGGCCTGAGCTGACGCACAGGCCGGCCATCCCAGAGCTCACTGTCGCGCCCCCTTGGTAGGGTCCCCCCAGCTCCTCGCGGCGCCTGTCGAGCCAGGTTCGGCTCGGGCGCCGGTCACTTCCCCCGTACCGTGATCCGAGTGACAGAACGAGGTGCCGACGTGAACGTCGTGATCCTGCAGGGGACGTTGTCCCGACCGCCCACCGCCCGCGACCTGCCGTCGGGTGACCAGATGGTGGCCTTCGAGGTCACCACCCGCCCCGCCGAGGGACCGGCCGAGACCGTGCCCGTCTGCTGGCTCGACCCACCCCGTCGGGCCCTGGCCTTCGTGGCGGGGGCTGAGGTCGTCGTCACCGGCCGGGTACGGCGCCGCTTCTTCCGCGCCGGTGGGGCAACGGCGAGCCGCACCGAGGTCGTGGCCGACACCGTGTTGCCGGCTGGGCACTCTGCCCGGGTGGCCACCGCCCTCGGCCGGGCCCGCAACGCCATCGACCCCGATGCGACGGCCTGAACGGGCGGGTGTGACCCGGCCCGCCGAAGCGTCGTACTCTAGACATGTCGGTCCCGACCAGGGGCCACAGAACCCAGGAGACGCCCGGTGGACATCGAAACCCTGCTCGGAGACGAGGCGGAGAGCCTGCTCACCCACGATTCGAAGGGCATCGCGGCCTCTGAGCTGGTGCTGCCCGGGCCGGACTTCGTCGACCGCACCCTCGCCCTGTCCGATCGCAGCCCGCAGGTGCTGCGCAACCTACAGGCCCTCTTCGACCATGGTCGCTTGGGCGGGAGCGGCTACGTGTCGATCCTCCCGGTCGACCAGGGCATCGAGCACTCCGCCGCCGCGTCCTTCGCACCGAACCCCGCGTACATGAACCCGAAGAACATCGTGGAGCTGGCCGCTGAGGGCGGCTGCAACGCGGTGGCCACCACCGTCGGCGTGCTCGGCCAGGTGTCGCGTCGCTACGCCCACAAGATCCCCTTCATCGTGAAGCTCAACCACAACGAGCTGCTGACCTACCCGAACCAGTACGACCAGATCATGTTCGGGTCGCCCGCGCAGGCCTTCGACCTGGGCGCGGCGGGGGTCGGGGCCACGATCTACTTCGGCTCCGAGCACGCCACCCGCCAGATCCAGGAGGTCTCCGAGGCCTTCGCCGAGGCTCACCAGCTCGGGATGTTCACCGTGCTGTGGTGCTACCTGCGCAATCCCGGCTTCAAGGTGGGCGACACCGACTACCACGCGGCGTCGGACCTCACGAGCCAGGCCAACCACATCGGGGTGACGATCCAGGCCGACATCATCAAGCAGAAGCTGCCCGAGAACAACGGTGGCTACAACGCGCTGTCGGGCTACGGAAAGACCGACCCGCTCGTCTACGACGAGCTCACCACCGATCACCCCATCGATCTCACCCGTTGGCAGGTCGCCAACTGCTACATGGGCAACATCGGCCTCATCAACAGCGGTGGTGCGTCCGCGGGGGTCAGCGACACCGCCGAGGCGGTGCGCACCGCCGTGATCAACAAGCGGGCCGGTGGGATCGGCCTCATCAGCGGGCGAAAGGTCTTCCAGCGCCCCACCGCCGAGGGCATCGAGCTCCTCAACACCATCCAGGACGTCTACCTCGACGGTTCCATCACCCTCGCCTGACCGATCAGGACGGGGCGACCGGCGGGATCGCCTGCCCTCACTGGCGGGTACGGCGACTCCAGTCCCGGCCGCGCGGCCAGGACTCGACGACGAGATGATCCGCAGGACTGTCCACATAGGTCAGTGCGCCTCGCGGATGTCGATGGGGAAGAACTCGGCACCCTCGTTCGGTGAGCCCCGGTGCGAGGAGCTGTTGAGCATCACTCGAGGGTGCGCGACGTCGTCACGTGGTCAGGACCGGTCTGAGCGGGCGGTCCACGCCGTCAGGTCGCCAATGGTGTCGATGTCGGTGGGGTCGCCGTCGCAGGCGACCTCGGTGACGAGCTCGGGTCGGGCCCGGATGAGGGCTCGGGCGCCCTCGTCACCCGTCACCGGGAGGCCATCCCAGATCTCGGCGGCCAGGCGGACGGGGTGTCCGCGGCGCCCGGCGTAGGTCGCGACGGCTATCGGCGTCGCCGTCGTCGACGCCACGGCGCGCCAGGCGGTGGGGGAGAGGCCGGGTTGGTCGCCCAGGCCGATCGTCAGCGCGGGGGCATCCTGGCCGCGGCCCCAGGCCACGGCGGCGAGCAGGGACGTGGCCTGCCCGTCGGCCCACCGGGCGTTGACCACCACCTGAACGCCGTCGGGGAGCGGGCCGAGGTCGTCGGGCCGGAGGGCGCCCACGACGACGGCGACGGGCGCGCATCCCGACCGCACCGCAGCGCCGAGGGCCCGGTCCACGACCGTCGATCCATCGGGCAGGCGGGCCAGCAGCTTCGATGTCGGCCCCGCGAACCGGCTCCCCGCCCCGGCGGCGAGGATCACGACAGGCCCCTGCGTCCCCTCGGATCTTCCCTCCCGAACTGGTCGCGGCGGGCGCCCCTGGGGGGACGGGGATCGCGACCAGTTCGCTGCGGAGGAGCCCTCGTCCCGAACTGGTCGCGGCGGGCGCCCCTGGGCAGGCTGTTGCGACCAGTTCGGCGGGGGCGGGGTCACGTCGGGTGCAGGCGGAAGACCCGGATGGTGCGGTCGGTGCGCTCGGCGTAGCGGTCGAAGGCGGGCCAGAGCGCCCGGGCCCGGCCCCACGCCGTGTCGCGCGCCTCACCCTCCAGCATCTCGGCGATGACCGCGACGTCGCGATGGTCGTAGGAGATGGTGGCCTCGGGGGTGGCCAGGAGGTTCCCCGTCCACGCCGGGTGGTGCGTCTGGCCGAAGTTGGAGCCGACCACCACCCAGGTGCCCTCGGGCTCCGGGACGCACATGAGCGGCGTGGTGCGGGCCTGACCGCTGCGGCGCCCGGTGGTGGTGAGCACCAGCCCGGGGAGCAGGGCGCGCGACAACAGGACCCGGCCGCCGGTGAGGCGGTGCAGCAGGCGATCGACGGGAGGCACCACCTTGGGTCCCACCCGGGCGAAGCCGGGGCTGCCGGCGACCTTCTGCACCACACGGCCGTAGGCGCCGTTGACCTTCACGAACGGCATGGGGCCCGTCTCCTCTCGACCCGTGAGCACGCCCTCCCAAGCGTAGGGCGATGCACCGGGCGTCGTCCGCGGGCCGGGATCGCGACGCTGATGCGGTGACGTACGTCTCAGGCGGACCGTGGTTGGGTACCCTGACCCGGCAGTCAACGTCGACGCCGCAGGGGGCACCGTGACCGCCACCGAGACCAGTCCGTCAGACCACGAGCGCTCGGGTCCGGCCCGCCCGGGCCGCGGCGGGAACGGCGACGACGACCTCCAACCGGGGCCCAACGCCGAGCCCGTCGAGCTGGACAGGGTCATCATCCGGGTGGCGGGGGACTCGGGCGACGGCATGCAGCTCACCGGCGATCGCTTCACCAGCGCCAGTGCCATGTTCGGCAACGACCTGGCCACGCTGCCGGACTTCCCGGCCGAGATCCGCGCCCCGGCCGGCACGCTGGCGGGCGTCAGCGCCTTCCAGGTGCAGATCTCGGACCACGAGATCACCACCCCGGGCGACTCGCCGGACGTGCTGGTGGTGATGAACCCCGCCGCCCTGCGCAAGGAGCTCGTCCGCCTCGAGCCGGGCGGCACCCTCATCGTCAACACCGACGCCTTCGACGAGCGCAACCTGACCAAGGCCGGGTACCGCACGGACCCTGTGGGCGACGGCAGCCTCGATGGCTACACCGTCTACGAGGTCCCGATGACCTCGCTCACCAAGGACGCGGTGCAACCCCTCGGCGTGAAGCCCCGCGACGCCGAGCGCTCGAAGAACTTCTTCGCCCTCGGGCTGCTGTCGTGGATGTACACCCGGCCCCTCGAGCCCACCATCGAGTGGCTCGGGACCAAGTTCGGGGCCCAGCCGACGGTGCGCGACGCCAACCTGGCTGCGCTGCAGGCCGGCCACGCCTTCGGCGAGACGGCCGAGCTCTTCGACCACCCGTACCGGGTGAAGCCGGCCACCCTGGCCCCGGGCACCTACACCAACGTCACCGGCAACACCGCCCTCGCGTGGGGCCTCATCGCCGCCAGCCGCCTCTCGGGCCTGCCGATCTTCCTCGGCAGCTACCCGATCACCCCGGCCTCGGACATCCTCCACGAGCTGAGCCGGCACAAGGAGTTCGGCATCCGCACGCTCCAGGCCGAAGATGAGATAGCCGGCATCGGCGCCGCCATCGGTGCTGCCTTCGGCGGCCACCTCGGGGTGACCACCACCAGCGGGCCCGGCCTGGCGCTGAAGGCCGAGGCCCTCGGGCTCGCGGTCAGCCTCGAGCTGCCGTTGCTCGTCATCGACATCCAGCGCGGCGGGCCCTCGACCGGGCTGCCCACCAAGACCGAGGCGTCGGACCTGCTGCAGGCCATGTACGGCCGCCACGGCGAGTCGCCCGTGCCCGTGGTGGCGGCGCGCAGCCCCTCGCACTGCTTCGAGGTTGCCATCGAGGCGGCCCGCATCGCCCTGCGCTACCGCACCCCGGTCATCCTGCTCTCCGACGGCTACCTGGCCAACGGCTCCGAGCCGTGGCGCCTGCCCGACGTCGAGGACCTGCCCGACATCTCCGTCCCCTTCGCGACCGAGCGCAACCACCTGCCGGCCGACGGCGCCGCCCAGTTCTGGCCCTACCAGCGCGACCCCGACACCCTCGCCCGGCCGTGGGCGGTGCCCGGAACGCCGGGGCTCGAGCACCGCATCGGTGGGCTCGAGAAGGAGGACGGCAGCGGCAACATCAGCTACGAGCCGGCCAACCACGAGCACATGGTCGAGCTGCGCGCCGCCCGGGTGGCCGGCATCGCCCGCGACATCCCGGGTGTCACGGTCTCGGGCGACGTCGACGGGGCCGACATCGTGGTCCTGGGCTGGGGCTCCACCTGGGGAGCCATCGACGGCGGGGTCAACCGCTGCCGGTCCCGGGGCATGAAGGTGGCCCAGGCCCACCTCACCCACCTGAACCCGTTCCCCCCCGACCTCGGGCCCCTCCTCGCCCGCCATCCCCGCGTGTTGGTGCCGGAGATGAACCTGGGCCAGCTGTCGCGGCTGATCCGGGCCGAGTTCCTGGTCGACGCTCGCTCGGTCACCAAGGTCCGGGGCGTGCCGTTCACCGCAGCCGAGATCGAGTCCGCCATCATCAAGGAGCTGGGCCGATGAGCTCGCGCTGCGACCGAGACCCCGGAGGTGTGTCGTGACCGACACCCTGCTGCCCAACCCGACCACCACGGCCAAGGACTGGTCGAGCGACCAGGAGCCCCGGTGGTGCCCCGGGTGCGGCGACTACTCGATCCTGAAGGCGGTGCAGATGCTCATGCCGAGCCTGGGCGTGAAGCGCGAGGACACCGTGTTCCTCTCGGGCATCGGCTGCGCCGCTCGGTTCCCGTACTACATGGACACCTACGGGATGCACACGATCCACGGGCGGGCGCCCGCCATCGCGACGGGTCTGGCCATGGCCCGGCCCGACCTCGACGTGTGGGTCGTCACCGGCGACGGCGACGCCCTCTCCATCGGTGGCAACCACCTCATCCACGCCCTGCGCCGCAACATCGACGTCACCATCTTGTTGTTCAACAACCAGATCTACGGGCTCACCAAGGGCCAGTACTCACCGACCAGCGAGAGGGGCAAGGTCACCAAGTCGACCCCGTTCGGCAGCCTCGACCAGCCCTTCAACCCGGTGAGCCTGGCCCTCGGGGCGGAGGCGACGTTCGTGGCCCGGACCCACGACCTCGACCGGGCCCACATGATGGAGACCATCCGCCGGGCCCACGATCACTCCGGCGCCGCGCTGGTCGAGGTGTACCAGAACTGCAACGTGTTCAACGACGGGGCCTTCGGGGCCATCACGGCCAAGGCCAACCGCGAGTCGATGCTCATCCCGCTGCGCCACGGTGAGCCGATCCGCTTCGGGGCCGACGGGGAGCGCGGCGTCGTGCTCGACGGCCAGGACGGCGCCCGCATCGTCGATGTGGCCGAGGTGGGGGCCGACGCCCTGCTCGTCCACGACGAGGCGCGACCCGACCCGGCGCTGGCGTTCCTGCTCAGCCGCTTGGCCACCGGTCCCCACGAGCCCACGCCCATCGGGGTCTTCCGAGCTGTTGTGCAACCCGACTACGGCGCCGAGACCGACCGCCAGCTGGCCGCCGCCCAGGCCGGTACCGCCGCAGACCTCGCCACTCTCCTGCACTCCCGCCCGACCTGGCAGGTCTGACCCCGATCCGCGCTGCGACCGGTCGCCCGAGGGTCGGGGTCGTCCTGGGGCACGATCTGGTCGTGGGCGCCGCCGTTGAGTGCCCCAGTTCGGGGTCGGGAGTCGTCGCGGGCGGCGGGGTTCGCTCAGCAGGCGCGGAACACCGCACCGGTGCGGGGCTTGGGGTGGAAGAAGGTCGTCTTGGGTGGCATCCGCTCACCGGCGTGGGCGTTGGCGTCGATCTGGGCCACCGATGCGGGCCGGAGCAACAACCCGGCCTCGGCCCCGCCGTCGGCGAGGGCCCGCTGCACCAACACGACGTCGTGCTGGTTGCGCAGCGAGGTACCCGCCACCTTTCCCAGGGCGTGGGCCACCCGGGCGCTGTCGAGCGGGGCGATGTCGGGGAAGGCCTCCCGGCGGGGCGAGAGCAGCGTGGCCGTGCCGTCGGGGCGGACGAGGGCGATCGACGCTGCCTCCTCCATCAGGGCGAGGATGCGCCCATCCGCGACCTCGTCGGCGGGCACGGGCGGCTCGAGGATGTCGAACGACGCCTTGCCGAGGGCGACCAGCAGCTCACTGGCGGGCAGGCCGTCGACCAGGCGGTGGATCGGGCGCACGCACAGCTCGTCGTCGGTCAGCTCGACCACCAGGGCCATGACGGCATCGCTGCCCAGCTCGGCGTCGGGTCCGGCGGCGGCCCGCCGTTCGTCGCGGTGCACCAGCGAGGTCTCGTAGCGGTGGTGGCCGTCGGCCACGACCACCGGCTCGGAGCCCACCGCGGCCGAGATGGCGGCCACGCGGTCGGGATCATCGAGACGCCACACCGCGTGGGCCACCCCGTCGTCGTCGGTCCACTCGGCGTCGGGGGCCCCGCGGGGCTCGAGCAGCCCGGTCAGCCCGGACGCCAGTGACAGCATCCAGACGGGCGACAGGTCGGTGCAGGTCGCCCGCAGCAGGTCGAGGCGGTCGGTCTTGGCCTTCGGCGTCGTGTGCTCGTGGGGGAGGATCTGACCCTCGTCAGGCGTGGAGAGCGTGAGCGCGCCGATGACACCGAGCGTGCGGGCCTTGCGACCCTGGCCATCGACGAAGGTCATCCGGTAGACCGTGAACGACGGCTGCTCGTCGGTGACCAGCGTGCCCTCGCTCCGCCAGCCGTCGAAGGTGGCCGCCGCCGCCGTGTAGCGATCGACACCGTCCGCCTCCAGGGGCAGGTCGAAGAGCACTGCGTTGCGCGCCGACCGGGCCACGAGTGCGGTCCGATCGTCGGGGTCGATGACGTCGTAGGGCGGGGCGGTGACGTCACCGAGGTCGAAGCCGGGCGCGTAGCGGATGCCGGGGAACGGGTGAAACGGGGGCACGGGGGTCCATGGTGGCAGGTCTTGTGGTTCGGGCGCGTTGTGCTGGCGCGGCGGGTGGGGTGGCCGGTCGGGGCCCACCGTTCGGTGCTCGCTCTGGCTCCGCTCGCTGGCGCTCGCTGCGCTGCTGCGCTCCGCTGCGGTGGGTCCCGACCGGCTTGCTCTGCCTCCATGGGGATGGGGGGGTAGGGGAGGGCTGGCGCGCCTCGGCTGGTGGGCCGCCTCGGTCGTTGTCCTTCGTTGCGCTGCTGCGCTCCGCAGGCCGTGGGACAGTGGGGGGTGGACGAGAGCGGGGTTGGGCGGGAGCCATGGGGGGTGGACCTCGACGGGGTGATGTGGCTGGGGTCGGCGCCGATCCCGGGCCCAACCGACGCAGTGGCACGGTTGCGGGCCGCGGGCCACCCGGTGGTGTTCGTGACCAACAACTCATCGCTGCCCGTTGCCGTCGTCGAGGCCCAGCTCGCCGCCCAGGGGGTCGAGGCGAAGGGCGCGGTCATGACCTCAGCCGGAGCGGTCGCAACGCTCGTGGGTCCGGGTGAGCGGGTGCTGGTGTGCGGGGGCGAGGGCCTCGTCGAGGCCGTGGCCGGACGGGGCGCGGAGACGGTGGTGAACGCCGGGACCGACCCCGGGCCCGTCGATGCCGTGGTCTGTGGCTTCTGGCGCGCCGTCGACTACGAACGACTGCGGTGGGCGGTCACCTCGGTGCACCGGGGCGCACGGCTCCTGGCCAGCAACGACGACGCAACCTACCCGTCGGCCGAGGGGCTCCTCCCCGGCGGCGGTGCCACCCTGGCCGCGGTCGAGCGCGCCGGCGGGGTCGTCGCCACGGTCGCCGGCAAGCCCCACGCGCCGATGGCGCAGTGGCTGCGCGATGCCTTCGGTCCGAACGGCGTGATGGCCGGTGACCGACCCGACACCGACGGCCGCTTCGCCCGCGCCCTCGGGTGGCGCTTCACCCTCGTGCTCTCGGGGGTCTCGCCGACCGGCGACGGGGCGGACCCGGCCCCCGACGAGATCGCCGCCGACCTGTCCGAGGCGGTCGAACGGGCTCTGGGTCCGCCCCCCTGACCGGTGGCCGATCCGCATGCCTGGTGCAAGCAAAATGCAAACTCTTGCAAGCATGGGGACGGGGGACTACTCTTTCGTCCATGGCTGACAACTCCATGAAGCGGTACCTCGACACCGGGATCGCCTTCACCGCCCTGACCCAGGCCAAAGCCGAGTCGATCGTGAAGGATCTGGTCAGGGCCGGTGAGGTCCAGACCGAGCAGGCGCAGGCGCTCGTGGCCGACCTCGTCGACCGGAGCCGGCAGAACACCGAGCGACTTCTCGAGATGATCCGCGACGAGGTCCGTGACCAGGTCCAGACACTCGGGCTGGTCGGCCAGGCCGAGTTCAACCGGCTTGAGAAGCGGCTCGAGGGCCTCACCGGCATCGACACCGCCACCGCGGTCCGCAAGGTGGCCGGTCGCAAGGCGGCCTCCACCCGCCAGGCCAACGAGGCCGATGAAGCGGCCACCCGCAGCGCCGCGGGCAAGAAGGCGGCCCGGACCCGCCAGGTCAACGAGGCCAAGGAGACCGCCACGCGCAAGGTCGCCGCCCGCAAGGGAGCCGCCACCCGCAAGAAGAACGCTCCCGCCCGGAAGGCGGCTACAACCCGCACGAAGGCTCCGGCCCAGAAGTCCGCGGCCAAGAAGGCTCCGGCCCAGAAGTCCGCGGCCCAGAAGTCCGCGGCCAAGAAGGCTCCGGCCCAGAAGTCCGCGGCCCAGAAGTCTGCGGCGAGGAAGGCTCCGGCCCAGAAGTCCGCGGCGAGGAAGGCTCCGGCCCAGAAGTCCGCCGCGAAGAAGGCCTGACCTCGCCCCGTCGGCGGCTCGATCTCGAGATCGTCCGGCGGGGTCTGCTCCCCGACCGGGAGCGGGCCCGAGCGGCCATCGCCGCCGGTCGCGTCGTCGTCGGCGGAGCGCCGGCGACCAAGGACGGTCGCCTCGTCTCCTCCGGTGAGGCGGTGCACGTGCTGGCGCCGTCGCCCCGCTACGTCGGCCGGGCGGGCGAGAAGCTCCATGCCGCCCTCGACCGCTTCGCCATCGATGTGGCCGGACGGGTCGCGCTGGATGTCGGGGCGTCGACCGGGGGCTTCACCGACTGCCTCCTCCAGCACGGGGCGGCGTCGGTCCTCGCCGTCGACGTCGGGCGCAACCAACTCCACGAGCGGCTGCGGACCGACCCTCGCGTCACCTCCCGGGAGCGCACCGACATCCGTCGGCTCGACGTGCCGTCGTCGATGGCCGTGCCTCCCGACGTGGTCACCGTCGACGTCTCGTTCATCGCCCTGCGCACGGTGCTGCCCGCCGTCCTGTGCCGGTCGGGGTGCGGGGCCGACCTGGTGCTGCTGGTGAAGCCGCAGTTCGAGGCCGACCACGAGGTCGTGAGCCGGGGCCGGGGTGTCGTGCGGGACCCGGAGGTGTGGGCCGCGGTGCTCCAGGGGGTCGATGGCGCGCTGCGGGGGCTGGGAGCCGCGATCATGGGGGCCATGGTCTCGCCCCTCCGTGGTGCCGACGGCAACGTCGAGTTCCTCCTCCACGCCCTCGCGCCGGGACACGGCCGCGCTGGCCTGGGGGTCCTCGACGCCGCCGCCCTCGCGGCCGAGGCCGGGACGAACCGGTGACCGGTCCCGTCGAGGGGCCCCAGACCGTCGCTCTGGTCCGCCACCCCGAGCGCGATCGGGCGGCGGCCATCGAGGCTCAGATCCGGACGTGGCTCGAGGCCCACGGCCACGTCGCGTCCGACACGATCCCGGGGGCCGACCTGGTGGTCAGCATCGGCGGCGACGGCACCATGCTCCGTGCGGTCGACCAGGCCAGCCGCCGGGGCACGCCGGTGCTCGGCATCAACGTGGGCCAGCTCGGCTACCTCACCGAGGTCGACCCCTCGGCCTGGCCCGCGGCCCTCGAGCGCTGGGCACGGGGCGAGGCGCGGGTCGTGGAGCGCATGTTGCTCGCGGTGCGCATCGACCGGACCGGTGCCGACGAGGCCGCGACGGCGCCCGATCCGCCCCCCGACGGCGCGCCCGAGCCCATGGCCGACGGCTCCTACCTGGCGCTCAACGAGGTCGTGGTGGAGAAGACGCCCATCGGTCGCATGGTCCGCCTGGCCGTGGTGCTCGACGGCGCCTTCTTCAACACCTACGCGGCCGACGGCATGATCGTGGCCACCCCCACGGGTTCGACCGCGTACGCCCTCTCGGCGCGGGGGCCGATCGTCGACCCCGAGCACCGGGCCCTCGTGCTCACCCCGGTGGCGCCGCACATGCTCCTCGACCGGGCCCTGGTGCTGACCCCGGCCACCGAGGTGCGCCTGGAGGTGCGCGGCGAGCGGCCGGCCACGGTCGCCATCGACGGGCGCAGCATCGGCGAGCTGCGCGTCGGTGAGGCCCTGGTGGCCACGGCGTCGGCCACCCCCGCCCGCCTCCTCACCTTCGGCGACCGCAACTTCCACAGCATCCTCAAGGCCAAGTTCGGCCTCGAGGACCGGTGAGGCCGTGACCTGCCGCCGACCGGCGCACCGTCGCCGGGGCCTCTGAGTCGTGCTCGTCGAGCTGGCGGTCATCGACCTGGGCGTGATCGACCGGGCCCGCCTGGTGCTGGGCCCGGGGCTGACCGCGCTCACGGGCGAGACCGGCGCGGGCAAGACCATGCTCGTCGAAGCCATCTCGCTGCTGCTCGGCGCCCGCGCCGAGCCCGCGCTCGTGCGCCCTGGCGCCGAGGAGGCCGTCATCGAGGGACGGTTTGCAGTCGACGGCGACGAGGTCGTGCTCACCCGGGTGATCCCCCGCGACGGACGGTCCCGGGCGTACGTCGACGGCCGGATGGCCACCGCCGGGGCCCTGGCTGAGCGGGGCGCGACGCTGGTCGACCTGTTGGGCCAGCACGCCCACCACGCGCTGCTCTCCAGCGCGGCCCAGCGCGCCGCGCTCGACCGGGCGGCCGAGATCGACCTCACCCCGTTGACCCTGGCCCGGGCCGCGGTGGGCGAGATCGACCGGCGCCTCGCCGACCTCGGCGGCGACGCCGGGGCCCGGGCTCGCGAGATCGACCTGCTCCGCTTCCAGTGCGACGAGCTTGACCGCGCCGGGCTGGGAGACGGCGACGAGGACGCCAAGCTCGACGCCGAGGAGGACGCGCTGGCCGACGCCACCGCACACCGCCAGGCCGCGGCGGCCGCCTCCGCCGCGCTGTCCGACGACGGGGGCGGGCGCGACGCCGTGGCCCGAGCCGTCGCCGAGCTGGCCGGGCGCTCGCCCTTCGCGGATCTGGCCGATCGCCTGGGTGACCTCTCCGCCGAGCTCGACGACGTGGCGACCGAGGTGCGCGACGCGGCCGAGCGGGTGATCGACGACCCCGAGCGCCTCGCTCTCGTGCGCGAGCGGCGCCAGCTGCTGGTCGACCTGGTTCGCAAGTACGCCACCGCCCGGCGGAACGGTGAGGGCGGAGGCACGCTGGCGGACGTCATCGCGTATGCCGGTGAGGCCCAGGTCCGCCTCGACGACCTCGAGGCCCACGACGTGCGGGCCTCCGAGCTCGACGCCCAGCGGGCGACGGCCGTCGCCGCCGTGGTGCAGGCTGAAGCCGCGATCGGGGCCGCCCGACGCACCGCGGCGCCCCGCCTGGCCGAGGCGGTCACCGGCCACCTCCGTCGCCTCGCGCTGCCCGGAGCCCGGGTGGAGGTCACCGTCGGTGAGATCGATCCCGGCGATGACGTGGCGATCCTCATGGCGCCCGACCCCGGGTCACCGGCGCGGCCCGTGGCCCGGGCCGCGTCCGGCGGTGAGCTGGCCCGCACCGGCCTGGCGCTGCGCCTCGTGCTCACCGCAGATCAGCCCTGCCTGGTCTTCGACGAGGTCGACGCCGGCATCGGGGGCGAGGCGGCGGTCGCTGTGGGGCGGGCCCTGGCCGACCTGGCGCGCGACCGCCAGGTGCTGGTCGTGACCCACCTGGCCCAGGTGGCCGCCTTCGCCGCATCGCAGGTCGGCGTGACCAAGCGCACCGAGGACGCGACGACCACCTCCGAGGTGGCCGTCATCGAGGGCGAGGCCCGGGTCACCGAGCTCTCCCGCATGCTCTCGGGCACCCCTGACAGCATGCGAGTCCGGGAAGCGGCGGTGGAGCTGCTGGCGGTCGCCGCCGAGGTCCGCGACCGCCGGTGAGCGGCGACGCGGCCAGCCCCGTGGCGCCGCCGACCCGGCCCGGATGCCTGGGCGCTTCGGTCAGTGTGCGCTATGTTGCCCACGCTGGTCGCAGGTCGTGGCCCACAGACCATCGCCGGACGACTCGACGGGGCCCGAACGAGCGGAGTCACTGATGGCCGAGGAGCAGATCGCGGGGCGTCGGGCCAGCGCCTCGAAGCCATCCGTGCCCCCCGGTCCGTCCCCGGCGTGGCCGACCGTGCACGGTATGGCCCGGGTCGATCGTCGCACGAAGGACCTGGCCAAGAGGATCCTGCCGGGGCAGATCGCCGTCATCGACCACGAGGACCTCGACACCGTCGCCACCGAGAGCCTCATCGCCGCGGGGATCACCGCCGTCGTCAACGCGTCGGCGTCGATCTCGGGGCGGTACCCGAACGCCGGCCCGCTCCTGCTCCCCGTCGCTGGCGTGGCGGTCCTAGACGGCGTCGGAAGCCAGATCCTCGCGACCGTCGCCGACGGTGACCTGATCTCCGTCGAGGGCGACCGGGTGCTCCGTGCGGGCGAGGTGGTGGGCCAGGGCGCCCGCCAGGACATCGCCACCTTCGGGGCGGTGCTGGAGACGGCCCGCAGCAGCATGGGCGACGAGCTCCAGCGCTTCGCCGAGAACACGCTGAACTACATCCAGCGAGAGGGCCACCTCCTCATCGACGAACCCGACATCCCGGAGATCCCGGTGGACTTCAAGGGACGTCAGGTGCTGGTCGCGGTCCGGGGAGTGGACTACAAGCAAGATCTCGAGCTGCTCCGCCGGAGCGGGTACCTGAAGGAGCAGCGCCCGCTGCTGGTCGGCGTCGACGGCGGTGCCGACGCCTTCCTGGAGATGCACATGCAGCCCGACGTGATCATCGGCGACATGGACTCGGTCAGCGAGCAGGCCCTCCGCAGTGGTGCGGCTCTGGTGGTGCACGGCTACACCGATGGCCGGGCCCCCGGTGCGGCGCTCCTCGACGAGCTCGGCGTCGACTACGCGGTCTTCGCCTCGGCGGGCACCTCGGAGGACATCGCCATGCTCATGGCCTTCGAGCGGGGCGCGGAGCTGATCGTCGCCGTCGGCACCCACTCCTCGATGGTCGACTTCCTCGACAAAGGTCGGCCGGGGATGGCTTCGACGTTCCTCGTGCGCCTCAAGGTGGGCCCGATCCTCGTCGATGCCAAGGGTGTGAGCCGCCTCTACACCACCCATGTGAGCACTCGCGACCTGCTCCCGCTGGTGCTGGCGGCCATCATCACGATGATCATCATCGGTGCCCTCAGCGAACCGATCCGCACAGTGGTGCGTGGTCTCGCGCTGCCCCTCCGATGACGGCCGTCCGGGACAGCTGGAACGGAGCCCTTCGATGATCAACATCCGCTACCACATCGTGTCGATCACCGCGGTGTTCCTCGCCCTCGGCGTCGGCACCGCTCTCGGCAGCACCTTCCTCGAGGGCAACACGGTGAGTCTCCTCGACCGCAACATCCGTGGTGCCGAGAGCCAGATCTCCGACGCCAGGCAGGAGAACGACCGACTCGACGCCGAGCTCGCAGCGGCGCGCGAGCGCGACGCCGCCTTGATCGAGAGGGCGGGCGAGGCCGTCGACGAGCGGCTGCTCGACCGGCCGGTCCTCGTCGTGTTCGCCCCCGGCACCGACCAGGCGCTGGTCGACGGGGTGCTGCGGCTCGTCACCGAAGCGGGCGCCGACCTGCGCGGCACGTTGGAGCTGCGCGAGCAGATGGCGTTCTCCGGCGAGGCGGACCCGGAGCTGGCCCTGGCCCTCGACGTCGAGGGCGCCGACGCCGAGGAGCTGCGCACCGCCGTCTACGACCAGCTCCGCACGGCGATGGTGGCTGCCGGGGGAGCCCCGCCCGAAGGGGCGGACGGTGAGGGGCCGCCCGACGGGACCGAACCCGGTGCCGAGCCGCCGTCACCCGACCCGCCGGAGGAGGGGACGACGGTCCCGCCGGCGGACCCCGGACCGACCACGGGACCGGCACCGACGACCACGCCCGGCACAACCGCGGGAGAGGCGACCACCGAGCCCGAGGGGGAGGGGGAGGACGCACCCAGGTCGACCGACGAGAACGGTGGCGCCGGGCCGGCCGCCGCCGAGATCCCCGACGGCGACCAGCCCGACGTGATCAGCGCCCTGCTCTCGACGGGTCACGTGCAGATCACCCCCGGGCCCGGTCACGACGTCGGCGAGCCGATCCTCGAGACGACCGGCTACCGGTATGTGTTCGTCTCGGCTCCGGGCGAAGACGTCGCCGCCAACGAGATGTTGAGTGACCTACTTCCGGTGGCGGCGCTCGACGAGGTGGCCCCGGTCGTCGTGGTCGGTGCGACCGTGACCGAGCCCGACGACGACGCGCCGCCGCGCGACGCGGTCGAGCGCATCCGCTCCACCGCCGAGCGCGCGTCGCTCTACAGCACCGTGGACAACGCCGAGACCTTCAGCGGGCTGCTGGCCACCGTGCTCAGCCTCGAGGATCTCGACGAGGGTATCCGTGGCCACTACGGCCAGGCCGACGGAGCCACGGCCGTCCTCCCACCCGGTTCGTGACCGTCACGCCGGACGCCGGCGACCGCACCCTGGCGAGCCGCCCGCCGGGACTGGCCCGCAGCACGGTGACCATGACGCTGCTCACGGCGGTGTCACGGGCCACGGGCCTGGTCCGGGTGGTGGTCGTCGCCGCCGTCATCGGTGACACGTTCCTCGGCAACACCTACCAGAGCACCAACACCATCCCGAACATCATCTTCGAGCTGATGGTCGCGGGGACGTTCCAGGCGGTGCTGATACCGGCCCTGGTGAGGTACGCCGACCGCGGTGAGGACGCCGAGGCCGAGCGGGTCGCCGGTTCGGTGTTCGGCGTCTCCCTCGTCGCCCTGTTCTCGGTGGCGGCGGTGGGGATGGTCCTCTCGCCCCTCATCGCCCGGCTCCTCTTCAGCGGCTCGGACCCATCGGTGCGGGCCGACCAGGTCCGGCTCGGCACCATCTTCCTCCTCATCTTCCTGCCCCAGGTCGGGATGTACGCCGCCGGGATGGTGGCGACCGGCGTGCTCAACGCGCGCGGCCGCTTCGCCGTGCCCGTCATCGCTCCCGTCGTCAACAACGTGATCGTGTGCGTGGCCTACGGGCTCTTCTGGGTCTCTCGCGACGGCGCCGCACCCGACCTGTCGCTCACCCCGCTGCAGATCGCCATCCTCGCCGGTGGGACCACGGCCGGGGTCGTCGGGTTCTGCGCGCTGCCCCTGCTCGCGGTGCACCGTTCGTCGTTCCGTCTCCGACCTCGCGTCGACTGGCGCGACCCGGCGGTGCGACGGATCTTGCGCATGGGCGTGTGGGCCGCGGGGTTCCTCGCCTCGACCCAGCTGTTGATCCTGGTGGAGCTGCTCCTGGCCAACCGGGTCCGGGGCGGCGTCGTGGCCCTGCAGATCGGGTGGACGTTCTTCCTGCTGCCCTACGCCCTGTTCGCCCAGCCGGTGCTCACGGCCCTCTTCCCGGCCATGTCTCGCCAGGTCGCGCTACGCGACGACCGCAGCTTCGCCCGCTCCGTCGAGTCCGGTGCGGAGATGATCTCCCTGTTCGTGATCCCGACCGCCATCGCCCTCGTGGCCGTCGGCCCGGCGATGTGTCGGACCATCCTGTTCGGGGAGATCAGCAGCTCGGGGGTGGCGGACGTGGCCCGGGTCATCGTCGCCTTCGCGCCGGGCGTCATCGGGTACGGGCTCCTGCTGTTCTTCGCCCGTGCCCTGTACGCGCGCGACGACGCTCGCACCCCGACCGTGGTGAACCTGGCGGCCGCCGTCGGGGCCTCGGTGGCCATGGCCGCGACCTTCGGCCTCGTCGACGACCGTTGGCGGGTCCCGGCCCTGGCCGCCTGGCACGCGCTGGCCTACAGCGTCGCCGCGGTCGTGATGGCGGGCATCGTGCGGCGGCGGCTGGCCCCGGACCATCGTCCGGCGTTGCTGCGTCGCCTGCGACCCCAGCTCCTGGCCGTCGTGCCCGTCGCCGTCGTGGGGACGCTGGTGGGCCGGGCCGTGCCCCTGGGCTCGCGTGCCGGCGCCCTGGTCGGCGGGGCCGCCGTCGGCCTCGCCATCTTCGTGGCCTTCGTGGCCATCACCGCCCTGCTCGGCGGCCCCCGGCCGGCGCAGATGGCGAGCGCCCTCCGAGGTGGTGGGGCGACGTGAGCGAGCGCAGCGAGCGAACCAGTCGACGCGGGCCCTCTGACGGCGGAGCCTGCGGAGCCGTCAGCGCTCATTGGTGCCGGGCGACCAGGACCCGACGGACATGACCCACCACGGCATGGTGCACCAATGAACGCGTCCGGCCCGGCGATCGGGCACCCGCCGGCCCGAGGCGCGGACGCCCGGCCGACCGGGCGCGTGCTCGAGCTGCTGGGCCCCTCGGCCGGCGGCATCCGGCGCCACGTGGACGTCCTCGCCCGCCACCTCCCCGAGCACGGGTGGGAGCCCACCGTGGCGGGGCCCCCGGGCGTGATGGACGGCCTGACCACGGCGGCCACCCCGATCAGCGTCGGGCTCCACCCGGCCCGGGCGACATCCGCGCTCCGGGGGATCCGCCGTCTCGCGGGTGACGCCGACGTCGACGTGATCCACGCCCACGGCCTCACCGCCGGGTGGCTCGCCGCCTTGGCCCGCACCGGTCGCCCGGTCGTGGTCACCGTGCACAACGTCGTGCTGAAGGAGTCGGCCGGTCGCGCCGCACCGGTCCTGCATCACCTGCAATCGCTGCTGCCCAACCACGTCGAGCAAGTGATCGCCGTCTCGCCCGCCATCGCGGCACCGATGGGCGCACGGGGGCGACGACCCGTCGAGGTGATCATCCCGGCCAGTCCGCCCCCGCGCGTGGAGCGGACCTCGGAATCGATCCGGGACGAGCTCGGCCTCGGCCCGGGGGACCCTCTCGTGGTCACCGTCGCCCGGCTCCATCCCCAGAAGGCCATCGGTGACCTCCTCACCGCGACCGTCGAGATCCGTGACCGGATCCCGGGCGTGCGCGTGGCGGTCGTGGGCGACGGTCCGCAGCGCGTCGAGCTGGCGGCCGCAGCGCGGACGTCGGGCGTGGCCGATGTGGTGACCTTCGTCGGAGCGCAGTCCGACGGACCGAGCTGGATGGCGGCCGCCGATGTGGTCGCCGTGCCCTCGATCTGGGAGGGGTCACCCCTGGTCGTCGCCGAGGCGCTCCTCCTGGGCCGGCCGCTGGTGGCCACCGATGTGGGTGATGTGGGCGAGGTGGTGCAGGACGGGCGCACCGGTCGCCTGGTGCCGGCCTCGCGACCCTCCCTGCTGGCGGCAGCCATCATCGACGTGCTGGAGGCCCCGGCACGGGCCGAGCGCCTGGGCGAAGCCGGTCGGGCCCTCGCGGTCGGGCGCTACGGTGTCTCCCCGCTCGTGGCCGCGGTGGCCGTCGTCTACGACCGAGTGACCGGGAGAGCACCGACATGACCACCTACCGTCCGAGGTCGAGGCCCCGGACCCGGTTGACGCTGGCCTTCGCCCTGGTCGGCTTGTTCGTCGCCGCGGCGGCCGCCGCCGGCACCGGCCGTTCTGGCGGTGCAGCTGAACCGGAGCCGGACCGTCCCGGACGGGTGTTGGTGGTCAGCATCCCCCGCCTCACGTGGGATCAGGTGATCGACAACCAGCCGGAGCACCTCAAGCGGTTCCTCGAGCAGAGCGCGGTGGGCAACCTGAGCCTGCGCACGATCGGCGCCCGCACCGCGTTGGGCGAGGCCTACCTGACCATGGGGGCGGGCAACCGCGCCGGGGTCCGCGACGAGGACTCGGGGCGGATGCTCGACCCCGAGGACCGCTTCGAGAACGGCACGGCCCGGGATGCCTACATCCGCCGCACCGGGCGCGTCCCCGACGACGCGGCGCTCATCCAGCTCTCCATCCCGGCCATCCAGGCCCTGAACGACCGCTACACCTACGGGGCTGAGCCGGGGGCGCTCGGGAGCACGCTGGCCGACGCCGGCATCGTCGCCGCCCTGGTCGCCAACGCCGATCTGGGGGCCCAGGCCAGCAGCACCATCACGTTCGATCCGGCCGCTCCGACCGGTGAACCTGGTGACGGGGCTGCGACCGAGCAGCAGCCGATCGTCGACCCGCCGGGGTTCTCGGCGGTGATCTCCTCGATCGAGCCGGTGCAGGGCGAGAACCGTCCGGCCGGGCTGGCGCTGATGGACGCCGACGGCGAGGTGGCCGCCGGCACCGTCTCGCGGGACCTGCTGACCCGTGATCCCGCCATGCCGTTCGGTGTCCGCCTCTCCGAGGAGGAGATCCTCGAGGCGGTGGGCACGCACTGGGTGGACGACTCGGTCGCTCTCGTCGAGCTGAGCGACCTCGAGCGGGCCGACCTCTACCGCAGCCGCGCCGCCGACGAGCAGGCCGACGTCCTGGTCAACGACGCCCTGGAGCGCACCGATGCCCTCTTCGGGGCGCTGCTCGACCAGGTCTCCCCCGACGACCTCGTCATCGTGGTCTCGCCGGCGGCGCCGCGCGTGGGCGAGACGCTGACCCCCCTCGCCATCCGCGGCGAGGGGTTCTCCTCGGGCACCCTCAGCAGCGGGACGACCCGACGCGGCGGGTACGTCACCCTGCCCGACGTGGCGCCGACGATCCTCGAGCAGCTCCAGGTCGACCAGCCCGAGGCCATGACCGGCGCGCCGATGGCGGCGACCAACGACGGGGACCGGTCGAGCGCCCGCTACCTCGACTTCGTGGAGCGGAACGAGGCCACCCGGTTCCGCGACCGCATCAGCGGGCCCATCACCGTGCTGCTCGTGGTCATCCAGGTGCTGCTCTACGGCCTGGCGCTGGTCGCGTTGCGGCGCGGCTCGCCGTTGCTCCGGCGCGTCGCGGCGCTCGGGAGCCTGCTCACCATGTCGATCCCGGTGGTCACCTTCGCCCTCGGCCTGGTCCGCGTGGACCGCCTCGGCTTCGCGCCCTACCTGCTCCTCATGTTCCTGGGTGCGGCGGGGCTGGCGGCCACGGCCCGGTTGTTCGGATGGGGCGACGACCCCCGGCGCGCGGCCATGCGCGTGGCCATGGTGCCGGTGGCC
>NZ_DATLXO010000170.1:0-9750 GCF_035575815.1 Iamia sp. | reverse complement strand
CTCCAATAGGCGGAGTCGAGCTCGGTGCGCAGCGCGCTCACGAGGTCGTCGACCTCGCCGCTGCGACCGGTGAAGCTGCTACCGAGGCTGTCGAGCTGGTCGATCTGACCACCGATGACGGACATGAGGGTTCTCCTTGGGCCAACGTCGAGGCACTGCACCCCGACCAACCGCAACGGTACGGACGGTGCGCCCCGCTGTGAACGGGAAGGGCTTCCCACCGTGGCCGGCGCGTGGGCCTCCAGGCTGCGGCATGGCCTCCCTGGCCCTCAGGACCGGCCCCGGGGATCACCTCTCACACGAACGATCCGGCCGTCGACGAAACGCTCGCGCTCCCCGTTCACAGCGATGGCACCGGAGAGGCGTCTCCGGCCCCGACCATTGCGGCCAGCGCGAGCAATCGGTTGCTGTAGGCCCACTCGTTGTCGTACCAGTCGAGCACCTTGACCCGGTCGCTCTTGGCCATCGTGTCGCAGGCCGAGCACCGGCAGGAGTAGGCCGACCGGACAGCGAGCGCGACCACGGCCAGGAGGCGATCGAGATCCTCCTCGAGGTGATGGAGCGCATCGCGCACCGACTCGACTTCCCCACCTTCGAGGTCGACGACCTGGTGGCCATCGGCCACCGGATGATCGCCGAACACGGCTACGAGCTGGCCGCCGAGACCGAGCCCGTGTTCCGCTCCTACGTCGAGCGACGCCTCGAGCAGCCCCACTTGGCCGACACCCCACCGCCCTCCGACGACTGACGGCGGGTCGAATGCCCCGCTCGGCGCCGAGCGAACGGCCGAGGTGACCCCTCGCCGTGGATCGAGGAGGACAGCCACTCGCAGTTCCTCACGGTGGCAGCCAGACTGCGTCCACCCCCCGGAAGGATCACCATGATGAAGCGACGTCCTGCGTTTGCGACCGCGGCCGCGGTCACGGCCCTCCTGCTGCTGGCCACCGCCGCCGCGGCGGCGCCACCATCGCCTCCGCCGGGCTCGTCGAGGCCCTACCTCGACAAGGCCTTCACGAACCTGCGCACGACACCGGAGGCCGCGCCGGTGCAGTACGGAGCAGCACCCCCGATCGACCCCACCATCGGTCCGGGCGACCCGTTTCGTCGCCCGCTCGACCCGTCGGGGAACGAGATCCTGAACCTGTGGGCGACGATCCCGCAGGACAACGAGGCCACCGACCGCCCGGCGATCATCCTGGTTCACGGTGGTGGGTTCAGGGGCGGCATCGGCAAAGCCTTCCCCCTGCTCGAGGGCATGGAGGACTACGCCAGCCGGGGCTACGTCCTCGTGTCGATCGAGTACCGGATCGACACGACCAGCGACTGCCAGGCCGTCCAGGACTACACCGGTGACCCGACCGACCCCGACTACCTGGCCATGCGGGCGCAGTGCGAGCGGGGCATCCTCGCCGCCCAGCAGGACACCCAGGCCGCAGTGCGATGGGTGCGTCGCAACGCGAGCCGCCACGGCGTCGATCCGAACAAGGTCGCGGTGGGCGGCTTCTCCGCCGGCGCGGTGACCGCCGCCAACGTGGCCTACAACTCCGACCTCGCCGGCGACTTCGCCTACAGCCGCGGGGACGACCCCGACGCCGACTCACGGGTCCAGGCCGCCTTCGGATCCTCGGGGTGCAACTACGACCCGACGACCATC
This sequence comes from Iamia sp., assembly GCF_035575815.1. Taxonomy (NCBI): domain Bacteria; kingdom Bacillati; phylum Actinomycetota; class Acidimicrobiia; order Acidimicrobiales; family Iamiaceae; genus Iamia; species Iamia sp. The sequence continues at coordinate 8,096 of NZ_DATLXO010000170.1, read as the reverse complement.
GGCCCCGGTGACTCACCGACGTCGTTCATCGCTTCCGAGCTGGACAGCCTCGTCGACTACGACGATTGCGTCGTCCCGTCGTTCAGGACGGCCCGCGAGAGGGGCCTGGTGGCCGAGCTCCGCTCCTACTGCGGCAGCCGCCTGCACGCGTCGAGGCTCTACCAGGCCCACCAGGTCGCCACCGACCGCCAGTGGACCACCTTCCTGGTCCGGGAGATGGGGATCTACAGCGGGATGCGACCGCCGAGCGCCCTGGGGTTCTGCCCGTAGCTCCGCGCATCGAGGGGCTTACACAGACCGCACCCCGGCGCTAGGGGCGGCGAGGCTGAACTGGGCATCGCCGTGGTGACCGGCGCTGCTCGCGGCGTGGGGCCGGGCGTCGCAGTGGGCCGAGGTCATGACTCCGGGGCTCGACGTCGAGCGATGCGTGAGCGCGACGGGGAACCAGGAGGTCAGCTGAGCCGATCGATCCCCGGGTAGCGGTCGAAGCCGCGGTCGAAGCTCATGAGACGGTCGATGCCGGCGGTCTCCATCACCGCCAGGTGCAGGGCGTCGCGTGCCGAGAGGCCGTAGCCACCGAGGACGATCCGCTTCGCCTTCTCGATCTCGGTGAGGCCGACCGGCAGGACCTCGTCCACGACCCCCAGGAGGGCATCGAACGCGGGTTGGATCGCATCGAGGCGGCCGATGGCGCCGTATCGGTGGAGGATCTCCTGGAGCGCCTCCGCATCGGTGACGAGTCGCTCGTCACGGGATATGGCGTCATCGAGCAGGCGTTGCGCGTCGGCCTTGTGGGGATGGTCGGCCCCCACCAAGTACATGGGGATGTTCGAGTCGAGCAGGATCACCGGTCCTCGTACCCGCGCTCGATCTCCTCCAGCATCTGGTCGATGTCCCCGGTCGGGAAGTGGTGCCGGGCCGCGGCCCGCACGGTCGCGAGCTTGCGCGGAGCATCGCCCGATGCACGCTGACGTCGAGCAGCGCGCAACGTCTGGCGCACCCATTCCGACACGGTGAGGCCGTGTCGATCGGCCATCTTGCGGATGTCGTCGAGCTCCTGCTCGTCCAGCACGACCTGGAGTCGCTTACTCATGCGGTGAGTATACTGTCCTCCACCCGTGAGCCGGCCCGCGGGAAGCGCCTGGCGGGCCTCAGCGCAGGCGCGCCTTGGCCTGCTGCTTGGCCCGGGTGAGCTCCACCCGCTGGGGGTGGTCCTTGTAGAAGGGGTCGAGCGGGTAGCAGCCGGAGACCAGCCCGTTGCGGGGGGCGGTGGTGCAGTCGCTGAACGTGCGACACACCATCCGGGGCTGCAGCGGGCGGCCGGCGAGGACGTCGGCGGGCAGGTCCGGGTAGGACAGGACCATGCGGCCGAGGCCGACCATCGACGCCCCGCCCCCGGCGACGACGGCCTGGGCCACCTGGGGCAGCCACTCCTGCAGGTAGGAGTAGCCCGACCCCACGATGGTGAGACGCGGGTGGGCCGCGGCCAGCTCGGCGGTGGCGGCGAGCTGACGGGCCACGCCGACGAGTGGGTCCTCGGGCGGCTGATAGCCGTCGGACGGCGGGAAGTAGGCCGGCCGCTGGACGTGAGGGTTGTAGTACGGGCTGCCCGCCGTGGTGCTGACCAGGCCGATGCCGAGCTCTTCGACGAGGTCGAGGAGCTGGTGCGGCTCGGTGAGGTCGAGACCGAGACCGGTGCCGTCGCCCCCGAAGGCGAGGCGGTACGGACCGACCCCGTCGGGCACCCCGACGCCACCCTCGCCGGCGACGAAGGGCATCAGGTCGAACGCCGAGAGCCGCAGGCCGACGGCGAGGTCGGGCGCCCGGTCGCGAATGCCGGCCACGACGGACCGGAGGAACCGGGTGCGCCCGTCCAGGTCGCCGCCGAAGCGACCGGGCCGGTCGTGCGCGCTGAGCAGCTCGTGGAGCAGGTAGCCGTGGCAGTGCTTCACGTCGACGAAGTCGAAACCAGCCTGCCCGGCCAGCACGGCGGCGTCGACGTAGCACCCGACCAGCTCGTCGAGCTCGTCGTCGGTGAGCACGTCCGACGCGTCGGCGGACGACCGGGCATCGAGGAACGGGTGGGCGTACGCGGTGCGGGGGGCGGGCGCGCCCTCAGGGCGCGACCAGCGCCCGGAGTGGGTGAGCTGGAGCCCGGCGACCTGCTCGGGGGCGAGACGTGCCCGCAGGGCGGCGATGTCGTCGACGGTCGTCTCGTCGATGGCCAGCTGGTTGGGGTTGGCCCGCCCGTCGGGCCGCACCGCCGTCGCCTCGCCCCACACCAGGCCGCACCCGCTCGACGCGAACCGGTCCCACCGTCGCCGCACCAGGTCGGTCGGCCGCCCGTCGGTCCCCGCGTCCCAGCCCTCCATGGGCAGCACCGCGAAGCGGTTGGGAGCGGTGAGCACCCGGTCCCCGGCACCGCCGACGTCGACCGGCGAAGCCAGCACGCCGGCGGGATCGACCGCGGCGGCGACGGGCAGTTCGACGCCCAGGGCGTCGAGGTGGGCGCGCAGCACGTCGAGGGTGCCGAGCTTCTTGACCTGGGTGAACCTCATGCGCAGGTCTCCAGCCGCTCGAGGATGTCGGCCAGTAGCACCCGGTCGGACTCGGGCCGACGGGGGACGCCGGGCGGGGTCACGGCGCTCGCGGCCCACCCCCGCAGCTCGAAGAACATCGCCGCGTCGTGGCGGTAGGCCGGCACCGGCGCCCGGAACACGAGCTGGCCGAGGTACTGCAGCAGGTCGTTCAGCTCGTGGAACCCGGGATCGCCCTCGGCCCACATGCGGTCGCGGCGGGCGAACGCCTCGGGCGCGAAGGTCGAGAGGCCCAACAGGTAGTCGGATCCGTACATCACCATGTCGATGGCCAGGTCGTTGCCGGTCAAGACCTTGAAGTCGGGCCGCTGGGCGTCGCGGAGGGCGAGGCGCTCCCACTCGGCCGTCCGGCTCAGTGACGAGTGCTTGGCTCCGATGCACGAAGCGATGTCGATCATCCCCCCGTAGGCCTCGAGCGAGACGATGCGGCCGTAGGGCACGAACATCGGGCCCAGCTCGAAGCCGATGAAGCGATCGAGCGACGCGCCGATGCGCGCCAGGGCGTCCACCCACCCCTCGTCGGTGAGAGCGTTGAGGCCGTGAGACGGGAAGATCACCGGCGTGGCGCCCCGTTCGGCGATCGCGCTGCACGACGTGAGGTAGGCGTCGAGGTCGAAGGGGTCGCCAGGGCCGTCGGGGACATACGCGCCGGCCACGACGTCCCCGCCGGTGACCTCGGCCGCGAGGTCGAGGACGCGGGCCGCGTCGACGCCGGCGAGCAGCTGGACGTAACCGGTGTCCATGTTCACCGCCGGGGTGAGGCCGGCCGCGGCCGTCCGGCCGACGTGGGCCTCGACGCCGGCCCAGTCGATCTCACCCTCGACGGTGAAGGGCACCAGCACCGCCGACATCCCGGTGATCGATCGACGCGTCCGCACGCAGGGAGTGACCTCGGGCTGCATCCCGCCATCTTCACACGGAGGCGCGTGCCGGCCGCACCGGCGCCAGGAGCGGTTCGCCCCCGCCCGAGGGCGGCGATCACGAGGCCTCTCAGCCCGCGTCGCCCTCGCACTCCGCGGAATCGTCCCGCCAGCGGACGAAGCGGTCGACGACGCGGTCGAGGCCGTCGCGCTCGCGGGCGACGACCTCCATCCACTCGTCGAGCCGCTCGCGGCCTGCGTCGCTCAGGCCGTACATGTGCCGGGTCGAACCCGCGGTGGGCGCCGCCGACCACGACTCCAGCAGGCCATCGCCCTCGAGATCGGCGAGAGCGCGGTAGACGCTGGGACGGCTCACCGGCCCCAACCCGAGGCGGCGCAGCCCCTCGACCAACCGGTACCCGTGCCGGGGTTCCTCGGCCAACAGGAGCAGCAGGGCCGGATAGGTGAAGTGGCGGGGCGGGGCGAGCCGGAAGTGACACGCGGGCGCATCGTCGCCGCCGACCGGGGCGCACGCCTCATCCGGTGCCGAGACCCCCTCGGTCGTCGCGCCGAGTCCTTTGCCGTTGGCGGACACACAACCTCCTGACCCCGCGTCGACGGGTGCCGCGACGTCGGTCCGAGGATGGCGAGCGGAGCGAGAGGTGTCGTCTCCGGGCCGGCGTCTTGTCTGATTGGCCGCGGACTGTACCGGTGCTTGCGCCGCTCTGCTGGTCGACGAGCCGTCCGGCTCCGGCCGACCGGCGGTGGTCCACCGATCGCCGCTCCGAGCGCGCACGCGTGCCGCGAGGACGTACCGGCGAGGCGAGGACGGCGAGCCGCAGGCAACCGCCCGTCCTGGCCCCGGCCTCGGTCGCACGCGCGGGCAGGGCTCTTCGATCGGGCCTACCCTGAGAGGCGATGAGCGACCGGGACCCGACGAGGAGGATGACGTGACCACAGGATCGGCCGTGACCTCGGGGGACCGGGCCGCGAGGGACACGGGGGCCGGAGATCCGCTTCCCGGGGCGGCGTACGCGCTCGCCCGTCGCTTCGCGGCAGGCGCCACGATGTGGTGCGTCGCCCCCGCGTGGCCCGAGCACGGGCGCCACGTGGCCGTCGAGTTCGTCCACCCCGTGATCATCGGGACCCGTGCCCTCCCGGCCGTGTCGATCACCGGACCCGACCCGGTTGCGGCCGTACGGGCGGTGGCCCGCCCCGGCGACATCGTCCTCGCCGTCAGCACCACCGACGATCCCGTCGTGGCCGAGGTGCTGCACCGAGCGCCGGCGTGGGGGGTCACCACCGCGTGGGTCGCCTCGGGCCCTCCACCCGCGAACGCACGGGCCGATCTCATGGTGCGGGTCGACGACCCCGAGCGGTCGGCTCCCTACGACGGTCGCCTGGTGCTGCTCTACCACCTGCTGTGGGAGCTGACCCACGTCTGCTTCGAACACCCGGGCCTCCTCCGCGACCCCCCCGTGGATGCTGAGGAGGTGTGCATCACGTGCCGCGACGAGGGCCGACTGGCCGAGGTGCTGGGGCCCACCGCCGACGGCATCGACACCGAGGTGCGCACCGCCATGGGCATCGAGACCGTTGACGTCTCGCTGGTCGGGCCGGTGGGTCGCGACGACCTCCTCCTCGTCCACGCCGGGGCCGCCATCGCCACCGTGGACACCTCCGGCCTCGGCCCCGGGAGCGACCGGTGACGGACTTCCTCTACCCCTTCATCGATGGCGGGGAGGACGACCTCGGCGCCCTCATGGACGATCTGGCGGCGTCGGTTCGCGACAAGACGGCGACGAGCGCCGCCCTGCGCACCGCCAGCCTGGAGGGCGCCCGGGCCCCGCTCGAGGCGGCGGCGACGGCCATCGCCGAGCGATTCTCCCGCGGTGGGCGGCTGTTCGCCTTCGGCAACGGCGGCAGCTCCACTGACGCGAGCACCCTGGCGTCTCTCTTCTCCTGCCCTCCCCACGGTCGCCCGCTCCCGGCTCGCGGTCTCGTCGACGACAGCGCCGTGCTCACCGCACTGGGCAACGACGTCGGCTTCTCGCTCGTCTTCTCCCGCCAGCTGATCGCGCACGCCCGGCCCGGCGACATCGCCGTCGGCTTCTCGACGAGTGGCAACTCCGAGGACCTTCTCGTGGCCTTCGCCGAGGCGGCAGCGCACGACGTGCTCACCGTCGGGTTCGCCGGCTACGACGGCGGCGACATGAGCCGGGCCGGGCTCGACCACTGCCTGGTGGTCGACTCCGACAGCGTGCATCGCATCCAGGAGGCGCAGGCGGCCCTGAGCTTCGCCCTGTGGCGGGCCGTGCAGGGCGTGCTCGCAGGGGCGGTCGTCGGTGCCTGATGCCGCCGATGACCGCACCGCGCCGGGCCAGCGCGAGGCCCGGGTGCTCGAGCGCATCGAGTCGTTCCGGCGCCGCCGTCCCCGCCTCACCGACGAGGTCGTCACGCTGGCCCACGGTGCAGGGGGCAAGGCGTCGGCGGCCCTGATCGACGCTGTGTTCCTCGACGCCTTCGCGGCGGAGCGCGACGGGCCTCAGCCCGACGCCGCCACCCTGGTACTCGATTCGGGGGAGCGCTTGGCGTTCACCACCGACTCCTTCGTGGTGAAGCCCCATCACTTCCCCGGTGGCTCGATCGGTGACCTGGCCGTGAACGGCACGGTCAACGACCTGGCCGTCTCCGGCGCCCGGCCCCTCTGGCTCGCAGCCGCGTTCGTCCTCGAGGAGGGATTCGCCGTCGCCGAGGTGCGCGCCATCGCGGCCGACATGGCCGTTGCCGCCGCCACCGCCGGCGTCACCATCGTTACCGGCGACACCAAGGTGGTCGAGCGGGGCGCGGCCGACGGCGCCTACGTCACGACCACCGGGATCGGGCTCATCCCCCCGGAGCGGCGGCTGGGACCCGAGCACGTCAGGGCGGGCGACGTGGTCCTCGTGTCGGGGACCATCGGCGACCACGGCATGGCGGTGATGCTGGCCCGGGGCGACCTGGCCCTGGAGGCTGACATCAGGTCCGACTCGGCCGCGCTGGGAGGTCTCGTCGACGCCCTGTTCGCGGCGGCGCCCTCGACCCGCTGGCTGCGCGACCCGACACGGGGAGGGGTCGGCACCGTGGCCAACGAGCTGGCCCACGACACCGATCTGGCCATCGTGCTCGACGAGGCCCTGCTGCCCATCGACGCGGCGGTCGCCGGCGCCTGCGACCTGCTCGGCATCGATCCGCTCTACGTCGCCAACGAGGGCAAGCTCCTCGCCGTCGTCGCCCCCGACGAGGCCGATGCCGCCCTGGCGGCCCTGCGGGCCGACCCCCTCGGGTCCGCTGCGGCCCGCATCGGTGAGGTGGCGGCCGACCCCGCCGGCATCGTCGTGCTGCGCACCACCTTCGGCGGCACCCGCATCGTCGACATGCTCGTCGGCGATCCCCTGCCCCGCATCTGCTGAGGTCGGCACCGGTGCCGACCCGGACCGCGACACCTCGACCCTCGACGGGTGGGCGACCCGGGAGATCTCCCCTCCGCGCCCCGCGATCCCTCTCGGCGGCCCGTGCACTCCGAGGTGGACGGTGACGGTGACGGCGGCGCCCGAGCCCGCTCCCGGCTCGAGGGACCGGCGGCGCATCCGGGTCACGGGCACGGTGCAGGGCGTCGGGTTCCGACCCTTCGTCTACCGCCATGCGGTCGCCCTCGACCTCGACGGCTGGGTCCGCAACGACAGTTCCGGCGTGCTCATCGAGGCCGAGGGTGACCCCGGACGCCTCGACCGGTTGGCTCGCACGCTCGTCGACCAACCGCCGCCGCTGGCGCGGGTCGTCTCCGTCACCGTCGAGGCCGGGCTCACGCCGGGTGGCGACCGAGGCTTCCGCATCGCCGCCACCGACGCGCACGGACCGCGGAGGGCCCCGGTGGGCATCGACACCGCGACCTGCGAGGCCTGCCGGGCCGAGGTCGCGGATCCGACCGACCGCCGGCACCGCTACCCGTTCACCAACTGCACCGACTGTGGCCCCCGCTACACGATCCTGCGCCAGGTGCCCTATGACCGCCCGTCGACCACGATGGCGGGCTTCACCATGTGCCCCGCCTGCCAGGCCGAGTACGACGATCCCCTCGACCGCCGGTTCCACGCCCAGCCCAACGCGTGTCCGGAGTGCGGTCCGCAGCTCACGTGGCGGTCCCCGTCGGGCGCGGTGCGGGCGACCGGCGACGAGGCGTTGTGGGGTGCGGCTGAGGCGCTGCGGCAAGGTCAGATCGTCGCCCTCAAGGGGATCGGCGGCTACCACCTCGCCGCCGACGCCCGCTCGGACGGGGCCGTCGCCTCACTGCGCCGCCGCAAGCACCGCGACGACAAGCCCTTCGCGGTGATGGTCGCCGATGAGGCCGGAGCGCGAGCGCTCGCCCACCTCGACGCCGGTACGCTCGCCGCCCTCACCGACCCGCGTCGACCCGTCGTGCTGGCTCCCGTCCGTGCCGCCGGCCCACTAGCCGAGGGCGTCGCGCCGGGGCTGACCGAGGTGGGCCTCCTCCTGCCCTACAGCCCGCTGCACCACCTGCTGCTCGATGCCGTCGACCGGCCGCTGGTGATGACGAGCGGCAACGTCAGCGACGAGCCCATCGCCCACGACGACGACG
>NZ_DATLXO010000169.1:0-3806 GCF_035575815.1 Iamia sp. | reverse complement strand
TGCTCGACGAGTGGGTCTTGACGCCGATGCCGAGGTCCACGCTGAGGTCGAGCGCCTCCTTGTTGGTGAGGCCGAGCTCCTTCGCGAGTTCGTGGACGCGGATCTTTCCTGCCAAGGCGGTTGCCAGTCCTTCGGGGTCGTGACCCGTGCCGATGCACGGGTCTTCCATCTTCGCGCACGCAGGTACCGGCCTGCGAAGTCGCCGCCACCAGCGGTCGACTCACGAGTCGGTCGGGGTTGCTCTGGCTCGGGGGGCGTCGGTGCGGCCCTCCGGTGTGCCCGTGGGGGCGGTGATCTCCTCACCGATCGCCTCGATGGCGGCGGCGCGGATGTCACCCCGCAGCGCCCGGCCGAAGGCCCGGCGCCGCCCGGCCTCGGCCACGCACGCCGGATCGGGGTGCAGCCACGCACCCCGGCCGGGGTGCCGGCGTCCTATGACCAGGCTCCCGTCGTCGCCACGGGCCAGGCGTACGAGCTCGCTGGGGGTGGCGGTGCGGCGACAGCCGATGCAGGTGCGGCGGGGGCCGACGCGGTCCCCGCCGTCCACGGCTGCTACTGGTCCTCGGGCATGGCGCCGGCGGCGATCTCCGCCTCGGGCGTGGCGCCCGAGGCGGCGTCGACCCCGGCCGGCGTCGGGTCGGCGGCCCCGGCCACCTCGTCGGCGGCGACGGCCTCGGTGGAGACGGCCGACTCGTCACCCGACGACTCCGGGTCGATGCTGATGGCAGCGTCCTCGTCCGCGACATCGGGCACCGTTGCGGCGTCGGTCGCGAGGGTTCGGTCGGCCACCGGCGGGGCATCGGCGTCGCTCGTGGGGCTGGCGTCGGTCGTCGCCGCGTCGGCCTCGTTCTGCTCGGTGGCTGTGGCCCAGGCCAGGGCGGAGAGGGCGTCGCTGCCGTCGGCCGGCTGCCAGAGCTGCTCGCCGGTGGCGGTGTCGGTGATCCACTCGCCCTCGGCCCAGTCCTGGTTGGCGTAGGCCTCTTCCTCGGCCAGCTGGGTCTCGCTCTTGATGTCGACGCGCCAGCCCGACAGGCGGGCGGCCAGGCGCGCGTTCTGGCCCTCCTTGCCGATGGCCAGGGAGAGCTGGAAGTCCGGGACGATGACCGTGGCGGTGCCGGTGTCGTAGTCGAGACGGACCTCCTTCACCTTGGCCGGCGCCAAGGCCTTGGCCACCAGGTCCTCGGGGACGTCGGTGAACGGGACGATGTCGATCTTCTCGCCGTTGAGCTCGTTGACGACCATCCGCACGCGAGCGCCGCGGGCGCCGACGCACGCGCCGACGGGGTCGACGTTGGTGTCGTTGGACCAGACCGCGATCTTGGTGCGGTGCCCCGGTTCGCGGGCGCACGCCTTGAGCTCGACGATGCCCTCGGCGATCTCGGGCACCTCCATCTCGAAGAGGCGGCGGATCAGGCCGGGGTGGGTGCGGCTGACCACGATCTGAGGGCCCTTGACCGTCTTGCGCACCTCGACGATGTAGGCCTTCAGGCGGGCGTTGGCCTGCGGACGTTCGTGGGGGACCTGCTCGGCCTGGGGCAGCAGGGCCTCCACGCCCCGGTTGAGCTCGAGGAGCGTGTAGCGCGAGTCGCCCTGCTGGATGATGCCGGTGACGATGTCGCCCTCACGCCCGGAGTACTCCTCGTACTTCATCTCACGGTCGACCTCGCGCAGGCGCTGGTTCATCACCTGGCGAGCGGTCTGGGCCGCGATGCGCCCGAAGTCGGGCGGGGTGACATCAGTGACGTCGCCGTAGGGCTCGCCGTCCTCGTCGATCTCCTGGGACCAGACGAGGATGTCGAAGGTGTCGGGGTCGATGGTGACCCAGGCGTAGTCCTTGGCCCCGGGAATGCGGCTGTAGGCCGACTCCATGGCGTCGGCCAGGGCTCCCATCAGGGTCTCCGACGAGATGCCACGGTCCGCGGCCAGGGCCTGAAGGGCCTCCATCATGTCGAGCTTGCGGGTCATGGCTTCGCTGCCTTCTTCGGGTTGGGGGGCCTGCTCTTGGACGATGGGCTGCCGGGCTTGGGGCCCGGCCCCCACTCGAACACGGTGCGGGCCCGTTCGATCTGGTCGTAGCGCAGGGTGTGGGTCGCGGCGTCAGCCTCAGCGGTGCCGTCGGGGACCTCATCGGTGCGCACGGTGATGCCCTCGGCATCGGCGGCCACCAGGGTGCCGCGGAAGCGTCGTCCGGCCCCGGTGCCGGCGTTGGTCCGGACGTTGACGACCTGGCCCACCACCCGTTCGAAGTGCGCCGGGGTGCGGAGCTTGCGCTCGAGGCCCGGGCTCGAGACCTCGAGGGTGTAGCGACCGGGCACCGGGTCGTCCTCGTCGAGCAGCCGGGAGATCTGTCGGGTCAGGCGGGCGATGATGTCGAGGTCGAGGTCGCCGTCGCGGTCGACGGTGACACGGAGCACGCCCCCGGCCAGCTCGACGTCGACCAGCTCGACCTCGAGGGCGTCGCAGACGGACGCGGCAAGGTCGCGAACGCGATCGGTCGCTCCCATGTCCACGTCACCTCCGGTCGTCTCGTCGTCGATCCGTGCCGCTGCCCTGTCAGTAGAAAGGCGTGGGCAGAGCCCACGCCTCTCCTCAGCGTCCCACCCTGGTGGGTGAGGCCCGCCAGCATAGCGGTCACCGCCGAGCGGCGAAGGGGCGACACCCAGGCCCGATGGGACAGCGCCGCCCGGCGGTGCGCACCGTGGGGGCATGGCCCTCCCCCCCTTGTCCCCCCCTGCTGCGGCACGGCGTCGACCTCGCCCTCGAGGTCGCCGTCGTCCCCAGCTTCAGTCGCATCGGCAGCGTGGTGCGGGCACGGGTCGAGGGGTGGGAGCCTCCGGCGCCTGGCACGCTTGACGGCGGGGTGGTCGTGGTCACGGGGGCGACCTCCGAGGCCGGGCCACCGCTGCGGCCCTCGGGGCCCTGGCGCCGCCGTCGAGCTGGCACCAGACGGTGTGCGCCTGCCCACCAGCTCGGATCCGAAGGGCGGGTGTTCCTCGGACGGCCGTGGTCAGTACGAGCGGGCGACGGTGGCCACGCTGCCGGGCTCGTCGTCGCTCGCGGCGACGTCGCCGTCGGGCCCCTGCAGGCAGCGCACCGTGACGCCCTCGGCCTTGAGCGCGGCGAGCCCCTCGGCGTCGAGGTCCTCCCACCGCATGCGGGCGAAGCCGGTCGCCGCCGCGTCGATGGCCTCGGCCACGCCGCCCGCGTCGACGGTGCGCTCGTCGCGCCGGGCGCGCGCGGCCTCCAACATGGCGGTCTGGATCGCCCCGAGCAGGCCGGTCACGTGGCCGGTCAGCGCGGAGAGGCCCACGGTGGCCTTGCCGGGCTCGTCGCGACGCACGACGGTGGCCTCCTCGTTCTCGAGGTCGCGGGGACCGAGCTCGATGCGCACGGGCACGCCCTTGAGCTCCCAGGCGGTGGCCCGCCGCCCGAAGCCGACATCGACGCGATCATCGACGGCGACCCGCACGCCTGCGGTGCGCAGGGCCTCGGCGATCAGGCGGGCCCGCTCCCCCACCCCGTCGCCGGCGCGGACGACGAGGATCACGACCTGCGTGGGGGCGAGGCGCGGGGGGAGCCTGAGCCCGGCGTCGTCGCCGTGGGCCATGATCAGCCCGCCCATCATGCGGGTCGAGACGCCCCACGAGGTCGTCCAGACCAGCTGCTGGGAGGCCTCGGCGTCCTGGTAGACGATCTCGAAGGCCCGGGCGAAGTTCTGGCCCAGCTCGTGGCTGGTGCCCATCTGCAGCGCCTTGCCGTCGCCCATCATGGCCTCGGTGGTCATGGTGTTGGTGGCGCCGGGGAAG
>NZ_DATLXO010000168.1:0-14108 GCF_035575815.1 Iamia sp. | reverse complement strand
GCGACGCGTTGGCGGGCGGCGCGCAGAGCCCCGGCGGCGGTCTCCCGATCGCGCCATCCGGCCGCGATGCGCTCGGAGCGGGCGGCGCGGGCCGCCTCCCAAGCGGTGCGGGCCTCCGCCAGGTCGTCCTCGGCGTCGCCGAGGGCGGCGGAGGCGGAGGCGACCTCCGCGTCGAGGGCGCGAGCGCGGCCGGCGTCCAGGGCGAGGGCCGGGCTCACCAGGTCGGCGTGGGTGAGCGGGGTGGAGGGCACCAGACCACGGGTGTGCTCGGCGAGGTCACCGATCGGCACCTCGGTCCCGGCGACGAGCACGGAGCCGCCGTCCAGGCCGGCCGCCGCCAGCTCGGGGCCGCTGAGGCGAGCGCGGACGAGGGCGTCGATGGCGGCCCGGACGGGCGCGGTGATGTCCTCGGGCAGGCCGTGGACAACCGTGAGCCGGGGGTTCAGGTCGATGCCCCAGGGCCGGGGCGTTCCGCCGGTGAGCTGCAGGATCCTCATCTGGTGTCTCCTCAGACGACCGGGATGCGCTGCACCCCGTCGTCATCGCCGTCGTCAGGGTGATCGCGGGGTCCGGGTCGAGCGGCCGAGCCGGCGTCCCGGGCGGCACGGGCGGCGGCGCCGGTGGCGGCGCGCACCACCGATCCCACTCGGTCCACCACCTCAGGATCGTTCACCAGGGCCTCCGCGGCGTCCAGGAGGGCGCGGGTGGCGTCGATCGCCTCCCGTGCCGCCGTTTGCAGGGCGTCGACCCCGGGCGGCGAACGCTGATCGTCCTCCCCTGATCGGCGGCCCGCGGCCGGTTCTTGAGGATCTTCCCCGCGCCGGGGATCCTCGTCGGGGATCGGGTCATCGGGGATCGGTTCATCGGGGATCGGTTCATCGGGGATCGGGTCATCGGGGATCGGTTCGTCGCCCCTCATCGTCTCGCTCCTGTCGGTCGCGGTGGCGTCTCGACTCCAAAGGTCACCCGGAGGTGCCCGTCGCGGAGCCCGGCCCCGGTCACCGTCCGGCGGTGCATCGAGTCGGGCAGCACGATGGCCCGCCGGTAGGGGCCGACGGCCACGAGCAGCTCGTCGCCGTGGCGACCGAGCTCCAGCTCGTCCTTGTCGGCGAACGGGAGGTCGAGCTGCAGCTCCACGTCGTCCCCTCGGGCCATGATGCGCATCGGCTCGCCATCGTGGAGACGGGTCGACGGGTCGGCCTCGCCGTAGAGCGCGGCGCCGAACGCCCGCAGTCGATCGAGGCCCACGACCTCTTCGCCCGCCAGCTCCGAGCGCAGGACCGGCAGGGGCGCGAAGCCCTCGTCGATCGCCACGAGGTGTTCGGCGTGAAGGGCCTTCCACCGGTCGAACCACGGGTCGGACACGGCGTCGGGCAACAGGCGGTTGGCCACCACCGCGTCGACGCCGTAGCCGAAGAGGGCGAGGTAGGTGGCGGTGCGCCGGGCTTCGGCGATCACCATCTTCTCGGGGTTGACGACCAGGCGGACGCTGGTGCGGACGGTGTCGGCCAGCACCTCCTTGACCCCGTCGAGCTGGGCGTAGAACCGCTCCGCCGAGCCGAAGACCCGGTCACCGGCGACGGGCAGCGAGGTCACCCGCGACAGGACCGGGGCCACCGCCCGGTGCAGGCGTCGGCTGGTCGGGAACACCCGTTGCATGTACCAGCGCAACACGTCGGGCAGTGACAGCAACCGGATCGTCTCGGCCGTGGGCGCGCAGTCGACCACGATGACGTCCCACTCGCCCGAGTCCGCGTAGGTCTTGATGTCGACGAGGCCGAAGACCTCCTCGAGCCCGGGCAGCAGAGCCAGCTCCTCGGCCTCGATGCCGTCGACGCCGGCCCACTCGAACACGTCGGTCAGCCAGCCCTGGATGTCTCCCCACGCCTCCTCCATGCGCTCCCGGGCGTCGAGCTGCTGGCCCCAGAGCCCGTCCGCCACCGGGGTGGGTCGGGTGCCGAGGGCGAGGTCGAGGGAGTCCGACAGCGAGTGGGCCGGGTCGGTCGACAAGACGATGGTGCGCTTCCCTGCCTCCGCACAGCGCAGCGCGGTTGCCGCCGCGACGGTCGTCTTCCCCACGCCGCCCTTGCCGGTGAAGAGCAGCGTCCGTCCGGACGGCCGGGCGCCGCTCATCGGGTGGGGCCGGGGAGACCGGTCGGCTCGGTCACGCCTCGAGCCCGGGGTCGCCCTCGACCCGGGCCTTCAGCTCGCGCAGCGCGGTGTGGGTGATCTTGTGCGAGGTGCGGCGCTTCACGAAGCCGGGGATGGGGAGGATCAGCTCGGCCTCGAGCTCATAGGCCACGTCGGTGGTGCCGTCGCCGTTGTCGACCAGGTCGTAGTGGCCGTCGAGCTTGCGGGTCACGTCGCCCTGGGTGAGCACCCAGGCCAGCCGGCCGTTGACCGAGTGGTCGTAGGCGAGGGTGTACTGGGTGCTGTAGCCGAAGCCGGCGGCCCGGAACCGCGCCTCGGTCACCCGGCCGTCGTCGTCGCGCCCCAAGACATCGGCCGCCTTCAGGTCGCGAGCCCACTCCGGGTACCGCTCGATGGCCAGCAGCACCTCCAGCACCTCGGCCGGCGGGGCCGTGATGGTCATGTGCTCTCGGACCGAATCACCCATCGGTGGCGCCTCCGTTCTAGGACTCGTCCGCGGTGCAGTCTGCTGCATCGGAGGGGTCGGCGGACGCGTCCCCTCCGTGGCCCTCGTCGCGGCGGGCGGGGAACCGGCCATGACGGGCTCCCCACAGCCCGGCCAGCCCCAGGGCCCACATCGGCGCCAGCACGCCGAAGGCGGTGAAGGGGCGGGCGACGGCCACGCCGAGGGGGACCGTCGCCTGCACCCCCAACGACGCGAGCATCGATCGTTGCACCGCCGGGGGGGCGCAGCCGGCCAGGAAGTAGAGCCCGCCGACGCCGATGACCTCGTGGCGACTGCGCTGGACCGCCACCGCGAAGGCCCAGAGGAAGGCACCACTGCCGGCGGCGAAGAGGACCAGGGCGGGCCCGGCCGAGAGGAGGTAGGCGTCGCGGTCGCCGGTGACGGCGTTGACCCCGCAGGTGACGACGGCGGTGACGGTGCCGATCCACGACAGGAGGATGAGCCCCGAGCCGTCGCCCGCGGACCGCCGTTCCCATGGCCGGTCCGCGGCAATGGGACGGGGCGAGGTCACGGCCGGCTCCCGGCGACGGGCTCGCCCCAGGGGGCCCGGGCGACGCCCGGGAGCCGCACCCGGCCTCGGGGGTCGACGCGCACGCGGGTCGACACGTCGCGGCCGCCGCCGACATCGCCGCCGTGCACGGTCGTGCGCCCGGGAGCGACCTCGACGCTGCGCCCCGGCAGCGGCCGCCCCCAGCACGTCGCGGGCTGAGGCCGGGTGACGGGACCGGCGGCGACCGGGGCCAGCACGCCGGGCTCGAGCCACGTCGGGGTCACCGGCACCGAGGCGACGGTCAGGTCGCGGGCGGCTCCGGGGGCGAGCGGGCCGAGCGACACACCCGCCACGAGCTGGTCGAGGCCGGCGCCGCCGCGCACCCGCGGTCCGGCCCAGCGCCGGGCCACGACGAGGCCGGTCCGGTCGCGGCGAGTGGTCGACTCACCCGCCACCACGACCCGCCCCCGCCGCAGCAACGCCGGCCCGCCGAGCGACCGGTCTGCGGTGCGTCGCACCCCGCCGGCCAGCTCAGCCCAATCGTCGGGCCCCAGGATCGCGACGGTCGGTCGGTGGGATGCCACGGTGGCGGTCGCGGATCCGTCTACCCCGACCAGCGCGGCGCCGCTGGACGCCGGCCACCAGCGACCGAGGAGGGCGAGCGACAGCTCCGAGCCCGCCGGTCCCCCACCGACGACCACGACGAGCTCGGCCGCCATCGCGTTCAGGCTCGGGCCCAGCCACCGGTCGACAGCGCGCAGGGCCCACAGGGCCTCCGCCTGGCTGACGGTGTGGTCGACGCCGGCGAGGGCCGGGCCCGACGGCTCGATGGTGGCCAGGAGCTCCTCGGCCTCGGCGGGACGGTCGCGGTCGGCCCTTCGTCCGGCCCGTTCGATCTCGCTCCGCGACGACGTGGTCGGGTCAGGCCCGAGCACGGTCATTGTCGTGTGCGTGAGCCGGGCGTCGAGCTCGCCGGTCCCCGGTGCGGTCAGCACGGCCCCTGCGGCCAGCACCGCCACCTCGCGTCCCACGACCTCGTGGGGCGCACCGGTGGGGTCGACCGCGACCCGGCGGCCGCTCAGCCCGGCCTCGTGCAACCCCAGGGCCAGGTGACGGGCACCGTCGGCGACCGTCGCCCACGAGGGCGCCCCCGCGCCGACCGCCGCCGGGCGCGAGCCGTGGGCGCGCAGGGCGCGGACCAGGGCGGCGGCGAGGGTGGACGGGCCGGACACGACGTCCGATCCTGCCCGCCGGCCCCCGCCCCGTCGAGTCCGGTCGGCCGAGGCCCGGGGGGCGCTCGGTCAGCGCCGCTGGTCGTGGGGCCCGGGTCCGTCGTCCACCACCGCCGTCATGGCGGCCACGAACCGACGGAGGGCGTCGAGGTGCTGGAGGTGGGCGACGACGCGGCGGTCGTCGACCTCGGCGTAGTCGTGCCATGGGCGGCGACGAAGTCGCGCCGGAACCGTTCGCGTCGGAAGGCCTCGTCGAGGTGGCGCTTGCGGGTCTCGGCCTGCCAGCGGATCCGCCGGGGGGGATCGTCGTCGAGCACCACGACGCCGGTCATGGCCACCCGGCCGGCCAGGCCCTCCGGTGCGCCGGTGAGATCGACGAGGTCGACGGCGTCGGGCAGGGCGCCGCGCAGCCGCCAGTCGTCGACCGGTCCGTCGGCCCACACGGCGACGTCGACGTCAGAGCCTCCGTGGGCCTGGCCGGTTGCGTGGCTGCCGAAGAGCAGCGCGAACACCACGCCGTGGTCGCGCAGGGCGCCCCGCACGTCGTCGAGGTCCAGCGGCAGGTCCACGGCCTCAGGATAGGGAGCAGGCGGCCACTGGTCCGCGCATCGTTCTCCGCGATGGGGCGCAGGCCGCATCGCTGAGGCCTGGCCTCAGACGGGACGGAGGACGACGGTGAGCGCCACCGCGTTGGTCACCGGGGCGGCGACCGTGGCGGTACGGGCCGGCGTGGACCCCGCGGTGGTGGCCACGGCGTCGGCCAGCAGCTCCGACACGTGGCCCGCCCCGGTGCCGGCGAAGGAGTGACGGGTCGTGACGCCGGCCGGCGCGGTCCACTCGGTGGTTGTCGCCGACTTGTCGGCCCAGTACGACAGCACCCACGCCCCGAGGGGCGCGGTGGCCGACGGCGTGGTGTACCCGGTGGCCGCGGTGGCTCCGCCGGGATCGAGCACCAGGCCCCGGTAGGCGACGAGCACGACGTCGGTCTTGGAGAGCCGCTCGGTGGTGACCGTCACCGTCGAGCCGGCATCAGCTGCGGTGGCGGTGCGGGTGAAGACCGCCGAGCGGCTCCCCGTGGTGTTGGCGTCGAGCGCCCGGGTCCACCCGGCCGACGCGTCGAGCCCGGCGGTACCCGGTGAGTTGGACGTGGCGTACACGAGGAGCTGGTCCCCGGCCCTCACGTCACCGGGCACGGTGACCCGGTCGATCGTCGAGGTGGTCTGGCCCGTCGAGGCGGTGGTGCCGATGAAGCCGCGCCCGGCGGCGACCGTTGCAGTGACGTCCCGCGTGGTCGTGGCCGTCTGACCGGCGTCGTCGGTGACGGTCAGGGTGATCGTGTGGTCGCCGGAGGCGGCATAGGTGTGGGCGGCGGTCGGGCCGGTGGCGGTGCCGCCGTCGCCGAAGTCCCAGGCGTAGTCGTCGATGTCACCGTCGGGGTCCGACGAGGCCGAGCCGTCGACGGCGCACGAGGCATCGGCGCACGAGGCGGTGAAGTCCGCGGTGGGCGCCAGATCCGCGACGGTGACCGTCCGGGTGGCGATGGCCGTGGCGCCGTCGTCGTCGGTGACCGTGGCGGCGACGGTGTAGGTGCCGTCCTCGGCGTAGGTGTGGGTGGCCGTGGCGCCTGACGCCGTGGCCCCGTCACCGAAGGCCCAGGTGACGGCCTCGACGGTGCCGTCGGGATCGGTCGAACCCGAGGCGTCGAACGAGCACGACCGGCCGGTGCAGGTGACCGACGAGGCGGCGACGGGCGGCTGGTTCGCCACGTCGCCCTGCCGGGCCCAGAGCACGGTGCTGGTCCAGCTGACGCCCCCGGCGTTGGCGTTGCTCACGGTGGTGCGGGTGGCGGGGTCGATGCCGCCGGTCGGGCTCCACGCGGCGCGGACCAGGGTGCCGCTCTCGCGGTTGACGAAGTAGAGCTGGTCACCGGCGAGCACCATGCCGCCGACCTGGCTGTACTGGTGCCCTCCGGAGGACGAGGCCGCATCGAAGCGCTGGGCCCCGACCACGCGGTTCTCGGTGCTGAAGTACCGCATGTAGAGCGTGTTCGAGCCGTTGACGGTGTAGTAGAGCCGGCCGTCGTCGTAGACGGCGCCGTTCATGTTGGCCAGGTCGCTGGCGAAGGCGGTCATCCGCTGCAGGTCGACGGTGACGGCGGCGCCGAGGCGGGTGCCGTCGAAGGAGCGCGCCCGCAACGTGCCGTCGGAGTGGGCGGTGTAGAGGATGCCGTTGGCGTAGAACGACGTCCGGACCCCGGAGAGGGCCGAGGCGTCGGCCACCGCCGTCGCCGGCGCCCCGACGGTGCTGCCGTCGAAGGAGCGTGACAGCACCCGAGCCGGGTTGCCGCCGCCGGCCGGGGCGTACTGGTCGAGGGCCAGCGGCAGCGTGGCGCACGCCGGCTGGGGCACGGGGCGGTCACCGGCCAGGGGGAAGAAGGCGACGCGGCCGCGGTAGAGGTACCGCGCGATGCGGTCGGTGTCGCTGGCGACGTAGATGCCGTCGGGCGTGGCGAGGATCTGCCAGACAGCTCGGCCCCGGTCGCGGCCTGGGTTCCACGACAGGGGGAGGCCGTTGGCCGGGTCGAGGGCCGAGATGCCCTCGGTGCCGACACCGCCGGCTCCGAGCGAGTCGGTGCCGTAGGGGTTGTTCGACCAGCGGAAGTGGCCGCCCACGTAGATGGCCGCACCCGTCGCCTCGACCGAGTAGTGGCTGTCGCCGCCGGAGTACATGATCCAGGTGTTGGTGCTGTTGGGCACCTCGGTGTTCGCCCACCGCGACACCGAGTCGCAGGTGCCGTTCAGCCCGGTGCCCTTGGCGCCGGTGGTGACGATCACGAAGTACGAGCCGTCAGGGCTGAAGGAGACGTCGCGGACGTAGTCGCTGAAGCTGGCGCAGTACCCCGAGAACGAGGTGGTGGACCAGGGCGACAGTGTGACGGCGCCCCCACCGTTGGTGTTCAGCTTGGCGACCTGGTTGCGGGGCTGGCCGTCGACGGTGGCGAAGCTGCCCACGACGACGACGTGCTGGCCGTCGGGCGAGGGCTCGATCGACCAGATCTTGCCGTCCCCGCCCCGGTGGGTGCCCTCGAAGGCCACGCTCATGTCGTCGTCGATGACGCCGGTGTTGGCGTCGAG
The DNA here is from genome assembly GCF_035575815.1 of Iamia sp. Taxonomy (NCBI): domain Bacteria; kingdom Bacillati; phylum Actinomycetota; class Acidimicrobiia; order Acidimicrobiales; family Iamiaceae; genus Iamia; species Iamia sp. The sequence continues at coordinate 6,596 of NZ_DATLXO010000168.1, read as the reverse complement.
GGCGGCCACGCGACGCGTCCGGCCCTGGACGTTCTTGAACACACCGCCGATGAAGAGGCGGTCGCCCACCAGGGCCATGGAGGTCACCACCGCATCGACGCCAGAGGCGAACGGCAACGGCCGTCCATCCGCGATCGAGAGGCGGGCCACCTTGTACTGGGTGACGCCGTCGACCCGGTTGAAGCGGCCGGCCACGTAGACGGACTGGCCGTCGGGCGCGGCGACGACCTTGAAGACCTCGCTGTCGAGCTGAGGGGCCCAGTCCCGACGGATGCGGCCGGTGGCCTTGTCGTAGGCCAGCAGGTGCGAGCGGTTGACGACGGTGCCGCCGGGATCGGTCGAGGCAGTGAAGCTGCCGCCCAGCACCACGGTGTCACCGGCCACCGCGACGCTGCGCACCTCGCCGTTGGTGACATGCGGGGTGGTCGTCGTGGGCAGGTCGGCCACGAGGGTCGGGTGGGCCGGTCCCGCGGCCGAGGCCGCTTGGGGGCTGGGCACGCCGGCCAGGCCCAGGCCACCGAGCAACAGCACCGCGGCGCCCAGCACCCGACGGGTGACGGTGCGGCGGCGGGCCGCAGGAGCGACGGTCGGCTGCGTCCCCTGCACGCCGGAGCTCATCTTGCGGTTCTCCCCCATGTCGCCGTCCCTCTCGATCGTTGACTCTCCGTCGTCAGATTGACTGCGACGTGACCCTGCGCGGTTGATGGAGGGCAATCTGCCACGCAGAGCGTTCAACTTCCACCCCTCAGCACGAAAAGTGCGAAATGACCGTCAGAGGACGAGAGCGCAGAGGGCGTCGTGGAGCGTGCGGGCCAGGCCGTCGTAGGAGAACTCGGCGACGGCGCGCGCCCGGGCGGCCCGACCGGCGGCCGTTCGCCGCGTCTCGTCGTCGAGGCAGATCTCGATGGCTGCGGCCACGGCTGCGGCGTCGGTGGGGTCGGCGACGACGGTGCCGGTCACGCCGTCGGCCACGGCCTCGGCCGCTCCCCCGCTGGCCCCGGCGACCTGGGGAACGCCGCACGCCGCGGCCTCGAGGAAGACGATGCCGAACCCCTCCTGCTCGAGTCCCGCCCACCGGTTGCGACACAGCATGGCGAAGAGGTCGGCCGCGCCGTAGAGGGCGGCCTTGTCGTCCTCGGCGAAGCGGCCGAGCATCTGGACGGGAGCGCCGGTGCGGCGGATGCGGCGCGCCAGGCGGGCCTCGTCGCGCCCTCCGCCGCCGATCAACACCCGGAGGCGGGGCCGTCGGGGGGCGAGCAGGGCGGCGGCGTCGATGAGCACGTCCATCCCCTTGCGGGGCACGAGCCGACTGATCGACATCACGACCTCGTCGTCGGGGGCCACCCCGAGGCGGGTCCGGGTGGCCAGGCGGTCGGCGGCCGATGGTGGGGCGAAGCGCTCGGTGTCGACCCCGGGCGGCACGATCACCGCCGGTAGGCCGCGCCGCGCCGCCCGTTCGGCCTCATCGGCCGGGTAGCCGCCCCCGGCGACCACCAGCTCGGCGCCGACGAGCACCCGCGCCAGCCCGGACCGGAGCCCCGGCACCCTCCCGGGCACGGTGACCTCGGCGCCGTGGAGGACCACCGCGTAGGGGCGCTCGAGGCGGGGTCCCAGGTGGCCGAGTGGCAGCGCAGGGTCGAGCAGCACCACCTGGGCGTCGACCTCGGCCGCGAGGCGGTCGATCCGGGCGGCCAGCGACCGCGTCGGCAACAGCACCCGTTCGGGGGTGCGCTCGATGCGGTAGCCCTGGGTCCGGTCCCACGCCGCGGAATCCGGATGGGGCGTGGTCAGCACCGTGACCTCTTCGACCGGCAGGCGGCGCCACAGCTCCCAGAGGTACTGCTGGATGCCGCCGTCCTTCGGGGGGAAGTCGTTGGTGACGAGCAGGTGCCTCACCCGGTGCCCTCCCGCGACCCTGGACCCGTGTCCGCCACGACGGGGGACTCGGGTCCGAGGTACGGGGTGCCGAGCGGCCGGTCCGGCGGGCGACGGACGCTCGGCGCCGGCGAGGCGAGCTCGACGCGCACCTCGGGTCCGGCGTCGGGGTCGAGGGCGACGAGGAGGTCGTCGCGACCGAGGCGCCGGGCGGCCCACGCGGCGTGGGCGGCGAGCAGGTCGTCGTCACCCGCCAGCACCCCTCGCAGTGCGGCGGCGACCCGCTCGTCGTCCGGGTCGGCGGCGTTGCCGAGGGCGACGAGCGCGTTGCGCCGGATCCAACGGGGATCGCGGCCGGCGATGTACCAACGGCCGTGGCGTTCGAGGAGGGCGGTGTCCTCCGCAGCCAGCAGGCCGAGCAGGTCGACCCAGGCCGACCCGTCGGGCTCCTCGACCGCTGGTTCCGTCAGGTCGGCGGGCCCTGCAGGCTCCTCCGGCTCCTCGACCGCCGACGTCGCAGGGTCGGCGCGCCGGTGGCGACGGAGCTCGACCCGGTTCGGTGGACACGCGTCCTGGCAGTCGTCGCAGCCGTAGATCCGGTCGTCCATGGCCTCGCGCCACTCGCGCGGCACCGGGCCGGGGGCCTGCACGATCCAGGCCAGGCACCGGCGGGCATCGACGACGCCAGGGGCGACGATGGCCCCGGTGGGGCACGCGGTGACGCAACGGGTGCACGCGCCGCACCCGTCGGCGACCGCCTCGGGGGCGGCGGGGGCGAGCGGGGCGTCGGTGAGCACCGAGCCGAGGACGAACCAGCTGCCGGCGCCCGGGAGGAGCAGCAAGCTGCTCTTGCCGTACCAGCCCAGCCCGGCACGCTCGGCCGAGGCCCGGTCGACGAGGTTGTTCTGGTCGACGAGCACGACGGCCTTCCAGCCCTCGTCTCGCAGCACGGCGGCGACAGCGTCGAGGCCCTCGCGCAGCGCGGCGTAGTGATCGCCCCACGCGTAGCGGGCGACGCGGCCCTGAGGCCGGTCGCCCGGCACCGGCTCGGGCGGCGCTCCGGCGTAAGAGCGGGCTCCGGCCACCAGGGCCCGGGCCGATGGCAGCGTGGCGCGCGGGTCGGTGGAGCGCGCCGGGTTCCGGTAGGTGAACTGCATGCCGCCGTGCAGCCCGGCGGCCCGCCGCTCCTCGAGGTCGCGCCGGGTTCCCGCGAACGGCTCGGCGGTGGCCACGCCGATGGCATCGAGCCCGGCGGCCTCACCGGCCTCGGCGGCGCGACGGACCAGCGCGGCCAGGGCCGAGGGGGCGGTGTCGACGGCCATGGCCCCCATCGTGGGCGAGCGGCGACCCCGTTGTCACACCCCCTCGTCAAGATGGGTCCCGCAACCCACCTGGCATCCCCGGAGGATCTCGCCGTGCCCACGCCCGAGCCGCTCACCATCAGCTGCACCGACTGCGCTCTCCAGCACACCGCCGCGTGCGACGACTGCGTGGTCACCTTCATCTGCAACCGCGAGCCCGACGACGCCGTGGTCGTCGACGTCTCGGAGCTGCGCGCCCTGCGGGCCCTCGGCGAGGGGGGCCTCGTGCCCCGGCTGCGCCACGCGGCACGCCCCGCCGCCGAGGGCTGAGCTGGCCCCCCACCCGGGCAGGCTCCCCCGCTACCGTCGGCGCCTCACCGACGCCCTGCCCCCGGAGCTCCCGTGCCCACGCCCCACATCTCCGCCGCGCCCGGCGACTTCGCGCCGGTGTGCCTCATGCCCGGTGACCCGCGTCGTGCCCGCCACATCGCCGAGACGTTCCTCACCGACGCCCGGCTCGTCACCGACGTGCGCAGCATGGAGGGCTTCACCGGCACCTTCGAGGGCCGGCCCGTCTCCGTGATGGCTCACGGCATGGGCATCCCGTCGTGTTCGATCTACGCCACCGAGCTGGTGCGCGCCTACGGCGTCACGGCGCTGATCCGCATCGGCTCGTGCGGCTCTCTGCGGAGCGACCTGCCCCTGCGCAGCGTGGTCGTGGCCCTGGGCGCCTCGACGGACTCGAACGTCAACCGCATCCGCTTCGACGGCCACGACCTCGCGGCGGTCGCCGACTTCGACCTGGCCCGCGCTGCGGTCGACGCCGCTGTCGCCCACGACGTGGCCGTGCGGGTCGGCCCCGTGTTCACCTCCGACCTCTTCTACGCCCCGGACCCGACCATCAACGACCGGGCCGCGCGCCTCGGGCACCTCGCGGTCGAGATGGAGGCCGCCGGCATCTACGGCGTGGCCGCCGAGACCGGCGTGCGGGCCCTCGCCCTCCTGACCGTTTCGGATCACCTCGTCGACGACGAGCACCTCTCGACCGATGAGCGCCAGCGGTCGTTCGACGACATGGTGCGCGTTGCCCTCGCCACCGCGACCACCACCTGAGCGACGCGCCGAGCCCGTCGACAGCCGTCGCGGTGCGGCGGCGCGATGTGGTCACATGGACCCATGCGCTTCTCGGTGTGGCCTTCCCCCATGTCCGGCTTCGACGCCATGGCCGAGGTGGTCGCCCACTGCGACCGCACGGGGTGGGACGGCGCCTACGTCATGGACCACTTCATGGGTGACCGGGCCGGCGGCGAGCCCGACGACGCCCCGATCCTCGAGGTGTTCACCGCCCTGGGCGCCCTGGCGGCCCGCACCGAGCGGCTGCGCCTGGGCCCGCTCGTGCTGGGCAACACCTACCGCCACCCGGCGGTCGTGGCCAAGAGCGCCGTGACGCTCGACCACATCACCGGGGGGCGCTTCGTGCTCGGCCTCGGGGCCGGCTGGCAGGTGAACGAGCACCACGCCTACGGGATCGACCTCTTCGACACCGGCACGCGCCTCGACCGCTACGAGGAGGCCTGCGAGGCCATCCGCGCCCTCGTCACCAACGACCGCACCACCTTCGCCGGCCGCCACTACCAGCTCACCGATGCCCCCTGCGCCCCGACCCCGCCCGACGGCCGGATGCCGATCCTCATCGGGGCCAAGGGCGAGAAGCGGGGTCTGCGGATCGCGGCCCGGTTCGCGGATGAGTGGAACTCGTGGGCCACCGTCGCGCAGCTCCGGCACCGCAGCGAGGTCCTCGCCCGCCACTGTGACGACGTCGACCGCGACCCGGCCTCGATCCGGCGCTCGACCCAGGCCCTCGTCACCCTCGTCGACGACCCCGCGGAGGCGGCCCGGCTGCGGGACGAGCCGTCGGATCGCCCGACGCTCATCGGCACGCCGGCCGAGGTGGTCGACCAGGTCGGGGCCTACGCGGAGGCCGGGCTGGACGAGCTGATCGTGCCCGACTGGATGTGGGGCGACGTCGGCGGGCGCACCGAGGCCCTCGACCGCTTCTCGACCGAGGTGGCGAGCGCCTTCCGCTGATCGGAACCGTGGTGTCGCCCGGGCGGGATCGCTTCTGTGTGCAGCATTCGGGCCGTGGCTGGGTCCTGCACCCAGAACGGACGAGCGGCCGGGTGGCACGCAACGGAAGGCGCCCGACGATCGCCCTGGGGATCGGCCCTGGGGGCGACCGGGACCTGGTGGGAACAACCGTGACCTGGTGGGGGCGGCCGGGATCGAACCGACGACCTTCCGGGTGTAAGCCGGACGCTCTCGCCAACTGAGCTACGCCCCCTGGGGGTGCGGCACCCGGGGGCCGCCGCAAGGCCACGCTACCGGCCCCTTCCACGGCAGTCGGAGAGGCGGGACCGCCGGGTCGGGCCCCGCCCATCGGCCCGCGCGCCAGCTCACCGGGCCACCCCGGCCCGCCGGTCAGAAGCGGGCGCCGGGCGGCGCAGCTCGGCCTCTCAGTCGCGGTGACCGGGCGTGCGGACGGTCTGGCGTTCGGTCTCGCCGGCGCGGCGCCCCCGGGCCAGGACGACGAACGCGCTCGCCGTCTCGTGCTGCAGCTCGGGCAGGTCCCGAGGTGCGAACCACGCCAGGGCGACGATCTCGGGGCTCCGGGGCTCCGCCCGGTCGGGGTCGCAGCCCGGGGCGAGGCGCGCCCGGTAGACGATGTCGACCCTCTGGGGGATCGGGTCGACGACGACGGCGGGCTCGCCGAGCAGGACGACGTCGAGCCCGACCTCCTCGCGGACCTCGCGGATGGCGGCGTCCGCCGGGTCCTCACCCCGCTCCAGGAGGCCCCCCGGCACACCCCATCGTCGGCGGTAGGAGTGCTGGACGAGCAGCAGGTCGCCGTCGGCGCGCTCGATGAAGCACATGGACCCGACGGTGAACGAGGGGGACACGGTGCGCACCACGCGGCGGCGGGCTGAGACGGGCAGCCGGCGGAAGAGCTGCAGGAGAGCGCGGTGCAGCCCCGGGTGCATCGGGTCAGCCTACGACCCCGCTCATCGCCCTGGCCGCGTCATGCTGCACACCGGTGCCTCAGCACGACAGGACCGCCGACCCGGACGGCCGAAGCCGTTCTGTCGCGATCGCCCGGTGGACCGGTGGCCCGGCGGTCAGGCCCCACGGGTCAGCAGCCGCGCGAGACGGGGGTCAGCGGTCGGGCGGGGCGTCGTACGCGGGGAGCGGACCGGTGCGGCGGTAGCGCTCGGCCAGGGCGGTGGCGAGCTCGTCGGTGGCCCCGGCGACGATGGGCCGTCGCAGGGGCGCAGCGAGGTCGTGCAGTGGGCGCTCGTCGAGGCCGATGACCGTGGCGCCCGCCTCGCGGCAGATGAGAAGGGCGCCGAGGTAGTCCCACGGGGC
>NZ_DATLXO010000167.1:0-34331 GCF_035575815.1 Iamia sp. | reverse complement strand
CCCGGGTGTGGTGCTCGGCGAGAGCCGGGAAGAGCCCGACGCAACCCACTGGTGTGCCTCGGGCTCTGGATGGCGAGCCGGGTCCAGTCCGACACGGCCAAGGCCATCGTTCTGTGGTGGGCCCTGCTCGCCTTCATCGGTTCGGGCTTCGAGCACTCGATCGCCAACATGACGATCTTCTCCCTCGGCATCCTCGACGGGTCGGCCACGGTGGGGGCGCTGGCCCGCAACCTGGCCTGGACGGTTCCGGGCAACGTGGTCGGCGGGGGCCTGCTCGTCGGTGTCCTGTACTCGTGGATCGGTCGCCCGTCGGCCCGGCCCAGCAGCCCGGCCCCGGGTTCGTCCGCCACCGTTCCGGCCTCCGCCACCCCGGCCGACCCCGTTCCCGCCGCCAGCACCCCAGCGCGCGAGCCCTCCCTGGCCCGCTCCTCCACCCCGGCGAGGTAGGGCGCCACCCGCGGCCGGGTCGGCGTACTGCGGTCGACCGTCCCCTCGTCGCCCACGCCGCAGGCGGCCGTGCACTGCGCCGGGGCGGGCGGATCCAAGCTCCGGCCCCCCGGGCCGTGCCTTGCGCCATTCCCGCCGGGAGCGCGTCCCTCAACCGACCTCGGTCGGTGGATCCCGGGTCAGCTCCGTGCGGCGAGCATGCTGGCGCCGTCGCCCGAGAGCTCGGCGGCGTGGGGCGACCGCCCGAGCACGGCTCCGCTGAGGGCGAGGGCCGGGCCCGACACGACGGTATCGCCCGTGCCGACGCGCTCATCTATGTCGGTTGCGTGGAGCACCAGGCCGTCGATCGACGCGGCGCCGAAGCGTTTCCGGGCCTTGGGACTGGTGACGAAGGTCAGCATGGTCCGCAGCGCGTCGGGGTCATGGGTGACGGCGCGGCCGAGGGGCTGGAGGATGTCGGCGCCGTGGACCACGACGTCGGTGAGCGGCGCCTCGGGCCCGAAGCCGGGTGGTGTGAAGCGATCCTCGGCGTGCTCGCGCAACGAGGCCACACACCCGTGGGGCTCGACGCGCGCGGCCTGCTCCCGGGAGAACCGGTCCATGGCCCGATCGATGCTCCCTCGCGCCCCTCACCAGGCCGAGGAGGAACTGCGGTGAGCTGATCGACCAGGGGAGCGTGAGGTGGGCCACCACCGTGTGGTTGGTCCACCCCGCGCACAGCGACGCCTGCTCCCACTCCGCCGCGGTCAGGCCCTCCAGCTCGTCGGCCAGACGGCGTCGCTCGGCCGCGAGGAGGGCGAAGAGGTCCATGGCGGAACGGTAGCTCGGAGCCCCGAACCGTTCCGCTGGAGAGGTGGCCGCCCCGCCGCGGCGCCGCTCAGGTCGGGATCCGGTACCCGCGGCGGGGGACCGTCTCGAGTGCCGCGCCCATCGGCCCGAGGCGCCGTCGGAGCCGGGCGACGGTGACCTCGACGACGTGGGGGTCGGTGCCCGGCTCCCACACGGTGCGGGCGAGGCGTTCCTTGGGCACCACCGCGCCATGGGCATCGACGAGGGCCGCGAGCACCTGGGCCTCCCGCCGGCTGAGGCTGACCTGGCCGGCGACCCCGCTGACCATCGTCCCCTGCACCTCGGCCCGATCGCCACCGAGGGCGATGACCCGACACCGACCGGCGAGGGCGTCGACGACGCACCGCACCATGGGGCCGAGGCGCCACCGTGACGGGTGGAGGGGATCGGCCACTCCGAGCCCGGCCAGCCGGGCGGCGCTCACCGGCCCGACGCACACCGGTACGACCGGGCCGCGCAGTGCGGCGGTGAGGTCCTGCACGAGCTGCGATCCTCCGTCCTCCGCCGCCAGGGCGAACAGGTTGGAGGCCGCGGCCGCGCTGGTGAAGGTGACGGCGTCGAGCTGGCCGCCGACGATGGCGGCCACGAGCGACGTGGCGGGGGCGCGGTCGACGGGAAGCTCCCACCGGTACACGGGGACGTCGATGACCTCGGCGCCCCGGTCGGCTAGGGCGATCGCCAGGTGCGCCCGGTCGTCGCCGTCGCGCTGGACCGCGATGCGGCGCCCGGTCAGGTCGGCGTCGAGGTGGGCCAGCACCTCGACGCTGCTCTCGCCCGGAGCGTGCCAGCCGACGTCGAGCCCGACGGTGGCCAGGGCCCCGGCGGCCTTGGGCCCGCGGGCCAGCACGGTGGCTCCGGCCAGGCGGTCGCGCAGTTCGTCACCCCGGCCCCGGCCGTCAGCGGCCTCGAACCACGACCGCACGCCCACGCCGGTCAGGGCCACGAGCACCTCCGGCGGTTCCGCGATGAGGGCCTCGGTCGCGGCCTCGAGCTCGGGTCCGTCGGTGAGCGCCAGGGTCCGGATGACCGGACCGTGCACCACCTCGGCCCCTCGCCGGCGGAGCAGCTCGGCCTGTTCGTCGGCCCGACGATCGGCGGTGACCCCGATCGAGAACCCCGCCAGCGGCAACACCGGCGCAGCCTGGCCGGGGCCGGTTACGGGCGCGTTTCGGCCTCGTGATGCCTGGCGTCGGTCTTGCTTGGGCCCATGTCCGCCACGACGGAGGACCGACGTTGGTGAGCTCCCGGCGGCGCTCAGGTGCGGGCGAGGGGCACCGGTGGCAGGGTGACGTCGTCGGCGACCGCGAGCGAGCACACGCCGGTCACCTCGCCCACCCCGCGCAGCAGCACCGGGGGTGCGGGCTGTCGCGACACCCACGGCGGCGCGGTGTCGGCGACATCCGCGGTGGCGAGCATGTTGCCGGGTTCGGCCACGTCGCACAGCCGGGCGGCGATGTTCACCGTGCGCCCGATGTAGTCGTCGCCCTGGAAGAGGATCACCCCGCCGGCGGCCACGCCGGCCCGGATGCGGAGGTCGAGCTCGTTGACGCGGGCCATCATCTCGGCCACCGCCGCGACCGTCGGTCCGCTCTGCACGCCGACGAGCATGGCCCCGTCGCCCAGCCACTTGGCCACCCGCACGCCCCGGCGGGCCGCGACCTCCGACGCGCGCAGGCGGAACAGGGCCAGGATCTGAACGGCCTCGGCCACGCCGCGCTCCTCGATGTAAGCGGTGAAGCCCGAGAGATCGATGAACGCGAACGTCCGGGCGACGGCGATGGGCCCGCCGGCGGGGGGCAGCTCCTCGGGGTGCTCGATGCCGGATCCTCGTCGCGTGCGATCGGCCTCGTCCTCGCCTGACATCGTCATGGCCGCCTTCTCGCTCGTCCCGGCTCGATCGCATGATGCCCCGCCGGCCCCGCTCCCGACCAACGGGATGGTCGGTCCGCCTCGGCATCCCGCGGCCGGGGCCGACGGGATGGTCGGTCCGCCCCGGCGCTCCCGTTGGCGCTCAGCTGGCGATGAAGGCGAGAAGGGCCCGGTTGAACTCCTCCGCGTGGGTCACGTTGAGCCCGTGGGGTGCGCCCTCGACGAGGACGAGGGTGCTGCCGGTGATCGCCTCGTGGGTCCGCTTCCCACTCACCTCGAAGGGGACGGTCCTGTCGGAGTCACCGTGGATGACCAGGGTCGGGACGTCGACCTTGGCCACGTCGGCGCGGAAGTCGGTGCGGGCGAACGCGGCGATGCAGTCGAGGGTGGCCTTGGGCGACGAGAACGCCGCGATGTCGCGGTTGTAGAGCCGGTCGGGCTCGCTCACCAGGTCGTCGCGGTCGCCGGCGGCGAAGAAGGCCGTGGTGAAGCCGTCGAGGAACGCGAGGCGGTCGGTCTTCACGCCCTCCTCGAACTCGGCGATGGTGGCGTCGTCGAGGCCGCCGTCGGGGTTGTCGTCGCTCTGGTAGAGGTACCGGGGCACCGCCGCGGCGAGGACCGCCCGGGCGACGCGGTCGGCGCCGTGGGTGGCCAGGTAGCGGACGACCTCTCCGCCGCCCATCGAGAAGCCGACGAGGGTGATGTCGGTGAGGTCGAGGTGCTCGATCAGGGCGTGGAGGTCAGCCGTGAGCGTCTCGTAGTCGTAGCCCGTCCACGGCTGCGACGACGCTGGCGTCGGGCGGCGTCGGCAATGGCGTCGGAGGCGTCGCCCCATGGGAGTGTCGGGCAGTCCACGGGCGGCGCCAGGCTGGGGCACCACGTCGATCCGGGGGTGGTGCCCCGCGGCCTCGATCAGCTTGGCCAACGTGGCCATGCCCGGTTCACGGCGGCCCCGCTCGTAGGCGCTGATGACCGGTTGGGACACCCGAGCGCGGCGCGCCAGCTCTGCTTGCGACATCCCCGAGAGTCGTCGGGGGAGTCAGCAAGCACCAGCGCTGGATCACCGACACCCCGCCCGACCGGGCCGCCAACCCGAACCCACCCGAGCCCGAACCGCAAGACCAGCGCCCGTGCGAGTGCTGCCGGTCCGCTCGGCGACCGATGCGCCGTGCCGACGCCCAGGCTCGCCTGATCGAGCTCCACGACGACCTCGACGCGCTCCTTGCCGGCACCGGCCGCTGGACCAATACCCCAGCCGGCGCCGCCGCCCGCACCCTCACCCACGCACGAGATCAGCTCGCCCAGGCTCACCGGATCGCTGCGGAACCGGACGTCAGCCGACGTGACCACCTGGCCGCTGCCAAGATCCTCCCCCCACCTCGAAGCCGCCGTCGCAGGCGCTGAGCAGGACTGGGGCGAGGTCGGCCAGCCCGAAGCCACGCGACTGCAAGCCGACATCGCCGCCACCCACTGGGTGAGCGAGGTCACGACCGAACGCCTCGACCGCCTCCAAGCCCGCGCCGCCGACCGTGCCGTCGGCGTCGACCGAGGCGCCGGATTGTGATGTCCTCAGGTCGATGGCAGGAGATGCCGGTGATCCTCGCCGGAGCCGTCAACGACCTTCAACCAGATCCCTCGTTCGATGTCGACCGAGATGATATGTGCCACCGCGGCGTCGGCGTCCTCGCAGCCCACGACCGCATACTGGCCGGCAACCGGGACGAAGCCGTCCCGCACGTCGCTGAGCCTGGTCCAGAGACGCCTGTCGTTGGTCACGTCCATGAAGTCGACGGCGATGTCGACCTCGACGGTGGTCATGGCGATCAGCCGGTCGTGGCCGAACCGGCCGCCGCCGCGGTGGGGCGGCTGGACCAGTCGACATCGAGTGAGACGGTCCCGCTCGGTGACAGCGCGACTACGACAGCGGTGTGAGCCTTGGCTTCGGGATCGGCCACGATCACGGTCCCGCCCACGACGACGCGCTCGACCCGCACGATGTCCTCCAGATAGACGAGGACATGGCCGTCGTCATCGATCTGGTTGTAGTCAGCCCACACATCGGGAGTCAGGGCAATCACCTCACAGCAAGGCTACCGGGGCCAGTCGGCCGGAGGTAGCGGCAGGCCGATTGCGAAGACCTCACGGAGGAGCCGGATGGTCGGCAGGGCGGCCACGGGCAGAACGATCGAGAAGTGCGGTGAGGCGCCGGTGGCCGCGATCTCGAAGTGCTCCCGCACCCGCCGAGCCGTGGTCACCGCGCACTCTTCGTAGTCGAGCAGCCGCGGGCTCATCTCGCACAGGTCCACGAGTCTTCCCGTCGCCAGGCCTACAGGAGCTACTGCGAACGCGTGGGCCGCTTCCTGCCAAGCCTCGGATGACGGCCACTCAAGTCCGGCGAGCCGTGACGATCCAGGCGGCGCCGTTGAGCACGACGCCGCCCTTGGTCTCGTGGGTGGTGACGACCTCGGAGACAGCATGCCACGCCCGGTCGACGGCGGCGCGGTCGGCCTCGGCCATGAGCGTCTGGGCCATCTCAGTCTGGCGGAGGAAAGCGACAGTGTCCGGGGTATCGCGTCCGAGCCACATCGGTTCGACCGCAGCGTTGATCTCGATGTCGACGAACCCAGCCCGCGTCAGGAGATCTCGGACACCTTCCGGCTCGGTCATCGAGAACGGTCCTGATCCCGCAGCTTCGGTGAGATCCGGCATGGGAATGTGTTCCAGGGCCGCACTGGCCGGGACCATGAGCCAGTCGTTCAGGAGCAGGTCTTGCCAGCAGGCGAAGGCCATCTGTCCGCCAGGTCGCAGCGCGGCTCGGAGGTTGGCGAAGGCGGCGACGGGGTCATCGAAGAACATGATCCTGAACCGGCTCATGACGCCATCGAACGTTCCCGACGGGAACGGGTGGACCTGGGCGTCGGCTTCGGTGAACGAGACGTTGCCGACCTCGCCGTGTTGGGCTCGGCCGCGGGCGCGGGCGAGCATCGGACTGGCGATGTCGATGCCCATGACCGTTCCCTCAGGTCCGACCCGCTCAGCCGCGGCGAGCGTGAGGGCACCGTTCCCACACCCGACGTCGAGGATCTGCTCACCCGTGCCCGGGGCGAGTGCCTCAAGGACATCTTCGCCGAAGGCGTGCAGCATCCGGTCGTACCGCTCACCCTCGGTCGACCACTGTTGGCCCTCGTGTCCGGACCAGTAGGCGATCTGTTCCTCGTTGGGCACGGGCCCTCCTTTGGGGTTCCGAGCGCGGCTCGGGAGCGGCGTTCGGTCAGGGGCGCGCTGCAGCGGAAGCTGGACCCAAGTCGGCGGGCGGCGCCTTCGACTGGGTCCGGATCGCTGAGATCACCGGCGGACGGGCCGGGGCGTCGGGTCCGCAACGGGAGTCGCGGAGTCCGATGGCGCGACGGCCTGCAGGGGTGGCGGTGCGTCCACCGGACGCGACGGACGACTCCGCCGGAGACCGAGCGCAGCCAGCACCGCTCCGCCCACGCACATCAGTCCGCAGAGGATCAGGGGCAACAGTGTCGCTCCGAACAGCCATTGCATCATGGGGTGTCTCGATCAGCAGAAATCTGGATGACTACTAATTGCCAGTAGTAGGTGAGGGTGCTCGGTGTGTCAAGGGGCTGCCCTTGCGGCGAAGCCAGAGAGCGGCCGCGCCGAGGATCCACAGGGCCCCGCAGATGGCGCTGCCGCCCATGCCTTGAAGCCTGTCGCCCAGAGGTAGACCTGCAGCTGCCGCTCGGTCGAGCCACATCACCGACGCGGTGAGCCCGAAGGTCACGGTCGCGAGCCCAACCGCGGTCCTTCCCACATCGCGGATGGGAACTGCAGGCAGGGCCGGTGCGGCCGATCGCTCGAGCTGGTCGAGGCGGACCTCCAGCATGTCCGGGGCGGCGATCGCGGCGGCGGCACTGAAGCCCACCTCCGGCGGCCCCGACGCAGCCTGCAGCAATGCTCCCGCCACGGCCGGTCGGCCGCACCGCTCGATGGCGTGGCGGTCGGCGTCGAGCTCGCGACCAACCAGGTAGCGCCCGAGGAGGGTGTTGACGGCGGGGAGGACCGGTCCTGTCGCGGCTGCGACGATGCGGGCGAGAGCGACTTTCAGCGGGTCGTGCTGGGCCGCATGGTGGTGCTCGTGGGCGAAGACGGCGATGAGCTCGGCCTCATCGGCACACTCGATGAGCCCACGGCTGATCACCACCCGCGGTGAGCGCAGCCCATAGGTGTACGCATAGCGACCGTCGTCGTCGACGACGTCCACCTCGGCGAGGCCGGCCGCCCGGGCCAGGTTCCTGACCCGCGGTGGGCAGGGCTGCCGGTGGTCGCCCATGGCCGTGGTCAGCCGGGATGTGGCGAGCCGCTGGGCGATTGCGGATCGCGTTGCCCGTGCCATCCCTGCGGCGATCAGAGCGCCGGTGGCCACCGCCAGGAACGGCGCCCAGCTTGGCGCTCGCACGCCCGTGCTGAGACACCAGAGCACTACGCAACCCATCACGCCGGCGGCGACGAAGGGAGCGATGGCCAGTCCGATGAGAGCCACGAAGCTCTGGTTCCCGCGGTCCACCGCTAGGGCTCCTCGGCCAATAGGGCGCGCAGGCGGCGCAGGAGCTTTGGATCGGCTCGTGCCTCGTCGACGAACCCGGCGATGGCTGCTTCGCCGAAACCTCGAACGACCTCGCGGACCGCGATGCCCGCTGTGTCGCCCACGAGGGGCTCGTAGCGGTACCCCCGTCCTTCTCGTACACGGGAGAGGATGCCCTTCTCGGCCAACCGGGCGAGCACCGTCATGACCGTGGTGTAGGCCAACGGCGTCTCTCGGGCGGCGTTCACGTCGGCCCGTACCTCGCGGACCGTCATCGGTTCACCCCGGGACCACAGCACCGTCATGACCTCGGCCTCGAGTGGTCCCAGGACTCCGGAGACGGGCTGAGTGGCGGGCACGACAACACCCTACTACGTTGCCGTCGTACGAGGCGCTGGACTCGTCGTCGGGTTGGCGATCGTGTGGATGGTGGTCGTGGCGCGCCTGTTGGGGTGCGGCTCGCAGGGACGTGTCGGAGGATGGATGTCGGGTCATGATCGCACGGGGCGCCGAACCTGGGGATGGTGCCCGTGGAGGCGTTGACCCTGCCGGTGCTGGCGCTGGTGGCTGGCTTCGTCTCCTTCAGCTCGCCGTGCTGCTTGCCCCTCATCCCGGGCTACCTGTCCTACGTGTCGGCCCTGCCTGTGTCCGAGCTGGGTGCTCGTGAGGCCAGGAAGGTGTCGTTGCGGGCGGCCGCGCTGTTCGTGGCGGGCTTCACCGTGGTGTTCACGTTGCTGGGCGTCGGTGCCTCGGCGCTGGGAGGCGTGTTCCTGCGCAACCAGGACACCCTGGTGCGCTGGTTCGGAGTCGTGATCATCGTCCTGGGGCTCTCGACGATGGGAGTGCTGCGGATCCCCTCGCTCATGCGCGAGCGGCGTGTCGACCTGGCCCGGGTCCCCCGAGGTCCCGGGTTCGCGTTTCCGATGGGCATGGCCTTCGCAGCCGGGTGGGCGCCGTGCATCGGCCCCGTGCTGGCCACGATCCTCGCCACCGCTGCGGTTGGTGGCGGGAACGGGATGTGGGGCGGCGTCTTGTTGGCCCTGTACTCGCTGGGGCTGGGCATCCCGTTCGTGCTGCTTGCCCTTGGGTTCTCGCGGGCCCAACGGTCACTGGCCTTCCTCCGTCGGCATGGCCGCCAGATCGAGGTCGTCGGAGGGGCGCTCCTCATCGGGGTGGGCCTGTTGTTCGTCTCGGGTCAGTGGACGCCCCTGTTCCAACCACTGCAAAGGCGCTTCGCCGAGCTCGGATGGCCGCCGATATGAACCCAGACCAGGAGCCGGCAGACGATCTGAGCCCTGACGACCAGCCCGCCGACGGGGAGGCTCGACCGGTTCGGCGTCGTGCGCTGATGATCGCGGCGGCGGTCGGCGGGGTGCTCGTCGCCCTCGTCTGGGCGCTCGGCTCCTCGCCGCCGGCGAGCACACGCGTCGCCGCATCCCCGCTGGTGGGTCGGCCTGTCCCGGCCATCTCGGCCGAGACCCTCGACGGTCCCACGTTCGACATCGAGAGGCTGACCGGGCGCTGGGTCCTGATCAACGTGTTCGCCACCTGGTGCGTGCCATGTCGGACCGAGCATCCCGAGCTCGTCCGGTTCGATGAGGTCCATCGTGCCCGAGGCGACGCTGCGGTCGTCGGCATCATCTACGACGATGACCCCGACGCCGTGCGCCAGTTCCGGGACGCGGAGGGTGGCGACTGGCCCATGCTCCTCGACCCTGAGGGGCAGATCGCCCTGAGCCTCGGCGTGTCCGGGGTCCCCGAGTCCTTCCTCATCGCACCCGACGGACGAGTGGTCTCCAAGATCACCGGGGGTGTGCGCTTCGCCGAGCTCGAGGTCCTGCTAGCCAAGGCGCAGAGCCCGTCACCCGATGCGGACGGAGGCCGGTGAGGTCGGTTCGCGCCCACGAGCGACGGCGCTGCGCCCCGTCAATCCTCAGAGAGCAGGTCGACGATCTCGTCTCGCAGCTCCTCGGGGGTGATCTCACCGGTCTTGGTGGCGACGATCTGACCGGTGGCGGAGATGAAGTAGGTCGTGGGAAGGCCGAGGGCGCCGAAGCGGCGGGCCGTGACGCCCTCGGGGTCGGACCCAGACGGATAGGTCACGCCTGTGCGGGTGAGGAAGTCGAGGGCTTCGCTGCGCTCATCCTGGTGGTTGACCCCGATGAACTGGACCTGGTCGCCGTACCCGCGGTGGGCAGCCTGGAGGGCAGGCATCTCACGGCGGCAGGGAACGCACCACGACGCCCAGATGTTCACCACCGTGGGCATGCCGGTCTCGAGGCCGACCGTCTGAGCCGGGACTCGGAGGTCGGGCAGCTGGAAGCGGGGCGCAGGTCGTCGGTCGTGGGACAGCAGCGCGTCGTCGGTCGCGCCACCGACCTGGGTGAGCGCCAAGGTCACGAGGATCAGCGCTGCCGCGGTGGCCATGCCGGCCACCCAGGCGCGGCGCCGCGTCCACCAGCGCGGCGATCCGTCGTTGGGCGGGTCCAGGGAGTCGTCATCGGTCGGCGTCATGGCACCTCCTCGTGGGTCGCAGGTTCGGTCCGCGACCGGCGGCTAGGGCGGAGGTGAGCCGATGCCTTTGTGCGGTGGTCATGGATCCCTGCCTCATCGTGGCCGCCCTGAACCTACACGGTGTCAGATTATGGGTCGGGGGCTGAGGGCGGGGCGGCTTGGTCGACTCGCGATCGGGTTCGTCCTGTGCATCGGTGTGGTTCTGGGACCCGGAGGAGCGCCCGCGGGGGCGCACTCGTTCCTGGTGAGCACCAGCCCGTCCCAGGGCCAGCGGCTGGGCTCATCACCTGACGCCCTGGTGCTGGAGTTCAGCGAAGCCGTCGATCTGTCATCGGTGCGGCTCGAAGTGCGGGACGCGTCAGGATCGATGGTGACCGAACCGGTGGCGGAGCTGGTGCAGGGCCAGCTCGGAGTGCGCGCTGGCCTCGAGGCCTTGGAGGGCGGGATCTACGTGGTGACCTGGGAGGCATTGTCCGCGGTGGATGGACACGGGTCGACCGGCGAGTTCGCCTTCGCAGTGGGTGACGTGTCGGGCACCGTTCCGGCGGGTCGCCAGTCTGAGCCCCTGGATCGTTGGTCGCTGGTGAGCTCGTGGCTGTTCACCGGCGGCTTCGGCCTCGCGCTCGGGGCGCTGGGGCTGTGGGGGCTCGGCGTGAGGGAGGTCGACCTGCCGCGCCGGGTCGCGCGGCCAGCCCTCGTCGTCGCCCTCGGGGGCGTTGCGCTCAGCGTGGCGCGGGGTGGCGCGGGAGTGGTGGCGTCGGTGGTCGTGGGCGAGGCCCTCCTCGGGGCGTTGGTGCTGATCCGGGCTCGACTCCGATGGCGATGGCCGGCCGGTGCGCTGGTCGTGGCTGGGGGGGCGTGGGCGGCGAGCAGCCACGGTGCTGCGTCGGGTCCCGTCGGGTGGGCGGTTGATGCGGTCCACCTCGTCGCCGGCGCCGCGTGGCTCGGATCGTTGACCCTCGTGGTGATCGTCGCCGCTGTGCTGCGGCGACGCGGCCGACCGTGGATCCCCGTCGTCGCCGGCTATGCCGGACCCGCCATGGGGTTGGTCGTCGTGCTCGGTCTGGCCGGGACCGTGAGCGCGGCTCGGCTGCTACCGACCTGGTCGACGCTCTGGACCACCGGGTACGGCCGGTTCGTGACGGTCAAGGTCGTCCTCTTCCTCCTCGCGCTGGCGGTTGCGGCGGCGGGCCGGTGGCGCGGACTGCGACGCACCGACGCCGTGCTGCTGCGCCGGACCTTGTCGATCGAGGTGGTGCTGGTCATCGCCGCGACCCTCTTGGCCGGCGCTCTGAGGGCGGGAGCCCCCCCGCCGCCTGCAGCCTCCGCCGACCGGCTTCTCGGGCCCCCGCCGCTGGGACTCGACCTCACCCGCGACGCCGGCCTGGCTGGTCAGCTGAACGTCGAGATCGCATCCAACGGCGAGGCTCTCGAGATCGACGTGTTCGGACCGTCAGGCCCGATCGCCGGGACCGAGACCGAGGTCGTCGTGACCGGACCCGACGGGACCGCAGTCGACCTGTCGCCGCGACCCTGCGGTACGGGATGCGTGACCCAGTCCATCGACCTCGAACGAGGCGAGACCACTGTGGCTGTGACCGCGAGCGGGGCGTCGGACCTCACCGGCGGCTCCTTCACCGGCACGTTGCAGTGGCCGTCGGGCACTCGCGACCCAGAACGGCTCGACGAGATGATCGAGGTCATGAGAGCGATCCCTGACCTGACCGTCACCGAGACCGTCGACAGCGGGCCTGGCTCGATCGTGAGCCCCGCCAACCTCACCACGACCGGCCCGGACCTCATCGCATCCGAGCCCTACGCCGGCGGCAACCTCGAACAGGTCTGGGTGCAACCCGGCGACCCGGACCGCTTGACCCTCTACGTCCCCGGCTCACAGATCTTCGGCGACCTGACGTTGGATGCCACCGGCCGCATCGCAGCCGCACGCCTCGTCACCCCGGGCCACCTGATCACCCGAACCTTCACCTACCCCCCGTGAACCGGCGGCCGACGGCCTCGGGCCGAGCGCGCGAGCCTGCATCCCCAGGCGACGACGCGCCCCTGGACCCAACCGCGAGATGGGCCGCACCGACGGTGCCGATGCGTCAGATCGGGCAACGGCCGGCCATGGCGAGGAGCGCCTGGGCCTCGCCCAGCCACGCACCGAAGGCCCCCACTGTAGCCCCGGCGATGAGCAGGCCCGGGACGTACACGGCCACGCGCGCGACCACCGAGGCTGGGGGGTGCTCGTGCATGGCGGCGATCCGCTCTGCGGTGGCCTCCGCAGGCGAGAACGCAGCCAGAGATGGGGGAGTCTCGACGGCGGCCATGCGTCGGAGTGCATCTCCCAGGCATCGGCGGGCGGCGTGATCACCGTGGGTGGACTCCTCGTCAGCCCACCGCTCGACCGAGGCGCGCAGGACCCGATGGCTGTGCGCGAGCGGCGGCCACCACGGCAGGGCTCCGCGCAGGGCGGTGGCCATGCGCAGCATCTGGCCGTGACCGTGGCGCAGGTGGGCCACCTCGTGGCCGATCACGGCCCGGAGCTGGCTCGGCTCCAGGCATCGGACGAGACCCTCGGAGATGACCACCTGACGGTGTCCGACATCGATGCTGTAGGCGATGTGCGACGAGGTCGGCAGGATCACGAGATCGTGACCCTGCCGGGCGCGGTGGTGGCCGAGGTAGGGCTCGATCTCGAGCCTGCTCATCCGGGCATGCGTCCGGTGGGCGGCTCGCCCGGCCAGGGCGGGACTCATCGCCGCCAGCGCCGCCGCCAGCCATCCGCCCACCGGGCCCAGGGGCGTGAGCGGCCCGATGAGCTCCTCACAGGCCGAGGCCACCGCGCCGAAGGGCAACGCTCCAAGCACCGTGGTCGACGCGAGGAGCACGAACCCCGCCTCGACCACCATGACCGACCCCACCATCGCGATCAGGTTGAGCTGCGCCCACTCGGCGGAGCTGATCCGCCGACCCAGCGGCCTGGCCACCGCAGGCAGGGACGAGACCATGAGCCCGGCCGCGACCAGCACGAGAGCTGTCATCGGGGTCCGCCCAACCTGTCCAGCATCCGCCGCAGCTGACGGCGATCGGACTCACCCAGGCTGTCGACGAAGCTGGCCAGCGCGGCAGGCCGATCAGCCGTCGTGTCAAGGATCTGCTCCATCCGGGATGCGGTGTAGCGCTCTCGGCTCTGGACGGGTTGGTACAGGTAGGCGCGCCCATCCCTTCGGCGCTCGAGGCGTCCCTTCTCGAAGAGTCGGACCATGATCGTCAACACCGTGTTGTAGGACAGCGGGCGGTCCTTGGTGAGCGCCGTGCGCACCTCGCTCACCGACACCCACCCACCGCGCTCCCACACCACGTCCATGGCCGCGGCCTCGAGCTCACCACCCCCGAGCTCCTTGGTTCTGCGAGACATGATCCCGTCCTGGCCGTCCGATGCGCTGTCCGGCACGGTAGTGAAGGAACCCCGTGTCGACCGTGGAGGTCGACACGACCCGATGGCTGCTCATCCGGTGGCCCCTACCCTCGACCACGAGCTCGCGATTGCCCGCCGGGCTCATCACTTAGCGAGGTAGCCGCGCATCTCGATGATCTGCGCAGCCTGCTCATCGGCGATCGTTTCGGCCAGGGCCCTGAGCTCCGGGTGGGTGGCGTCGCGCTGGGCCTGATCGGCCATGTCCACCGCGAGCTGGTGATGGGTGATCATCATGGTCAGGTACATCTGTTCGGTCGTCGCCCCGCTGCCCATCATGGCGCCGGACATCATGGAGCCGGCGTCGTCGCCGCCCATCATGGGGACGCGGCCGTCGGTGGACCCGTTCGCCATCGGTCCGGGCATGTCGAAGGTTGGTTCCAGGTCGGGGTACCACTCGACGCGCCACGCCCGCATCTGGCTGAGTTGTGCCCGCTGGCCCGTGACGATGTCCTCAGCCAGCCCGCGCAGCTCGGGGCGGGAGGAGTCCGAGATCATCGCGGTGGTGGACGCGATGGCGCCCTCGTGGTGCACCGACATCTGATCGAGGAACTGCGCGTCGAAGGGTTGCTCCTCGCTGAAGGTGCCCATCCTCGTGGCTGCCATGCCCCTCCCCATTTCACCCATGCCCCCGTCGTTCATCATGGTGGTCTCGGAGCCGCCGGTGGCCTGGGTGCCCGCATAGGCGATCGCGCCGAGGAGGCCAGCGACGGCCAGTGCGGCAACGGTGGTGATGGATCGTCTGACGGTCATGTCCTGATCTCCTCAGTTGGCGGGGGCAGCGAAGTCGATGTCGCCGGGTGCGCACCCGCAGGGCTCAGGTGACATCGAGGCCCCGGGGGGTTGCCACAGTCTACTACGTGTAGGTAGTATTCCAACTTCTCCTGCCCCCAACCTCAAGGACGCCGCACCATGTGTCTGAACAAGAAGGTCATCGCTGGACTGGTCGTCGCCGGCGTGGCCGTCTACCTGCTCGCACCGGACCTCATCGGCGCGGCACTTCCGCTGCTGGTGCTCGCGGCCTGCCCCCTCTCGATGGTGGTGATGATGCGGGCGATGTCGAAGGACCGGGCGGCCTCCAGCCCAGAAGGCGCCGGCGCCGACGCCGACGAAGTCTCCGCCCTCCGGACTGAGGTTGCTCGTCTGCGGATGGAACGCGACCACCCTGGCGACGCGCCCGTGGGCGAGCCGCGGTGACGATGCTCACCACGTGGCTGGCGGTCGGTGTGCTGATGCTCACCTGTGGCGTGGCCATGGCCCGCCTCCTGTGGAACGCCGACGGACGACCACCGCTCCACCATCCGGCGACGACAGAGCCCAGAACGACGAGCGACCTGCCCAAGGGCCGCTCCACGCAATCCAGCCCCACCTGAAACCCTGATCGATCAAAGGAACGAGAACCATGGAGATCTTCGCCTACCTGCTGCCCGCCCTGGGCTGCGTCGCGATGATGGGAGCCATGATGTGGATGATGCGGGGCCGAGGTGCGGAGGACTCGCCGGCCGAGGAGCGTCGACCCGAGATCGATGCGCTCCGCGCCGAGGTCGAGTCGCTGCGCCAGCCCTCCGGGCCGAGCCGGCCAGAGCGCGAACGTGGGTAGACCAGCGGACGCGAAGCGCCCCGCGCCCGGCTCCTCTCGCCGGCCGCCTCCGCCTCGGGCCGAGCCGCCGCGGGTGTCGCCGACGGTCCGAAACGCCGCGTTCGTCCTCGTCGCACTGGGTCTCGTCGCTGGGATCGCGCTGATCATCGGGCAACGCAGTGATGGCGGCGACGAACAGAGCGCAGGCGGACTCACCGGCGGCGACTTCCACTCCTTGGTCGTCGATCCCACAGACCCGAACCGGATCTTCGTCGGCGGCCACCAGTCCGTGTCGGTGTCGACCGACGGCGGCGTCACCTGGACAGAGGTCGAGGCCCTCCGCGACGCCGATGCCATGGGCTGGTCGTTCTCCGACGGCTCGGTGTACGTGAGCGGCCACCCCGGACTCAACCTCTCGACCGACGACGCCGCCAGCTTCGAACAGATCAACGAGGGACTTCCGGACACCGATGTGCACGCCTTCGGTGCCGCCGAGGGTGTTCTCTACGCGGCGACGCCTTCCGCAGGCGTGATGTCGGCGAAGACGGGATCTCCAGACTGGGAGGTCCGTTCCGGATCCGTCGGCCAATCGTTCTTCGGCCGCCTCCTCGTGGGTCCGGCCGATCCCGAGAGGATCCTCGCTGCGGACGTCGCCGCAGGGGTGGCGGAGAGCCGGGACGGGGGGCGATCGTGGGACCTGCTCGACTCTGGCCTGCCTGCGGCCACATGGATCAGCCGGGGAGGCAAGGACGACCAGCTCGTGGTGGCGTCCGGGCCGGCCGGGGCCTCGATATCGACCGATGATGGGCGCACGTGGGCCCCTCTCGACCTCCCGGATGGCGTCACCTTGGTGGAAGCGGTTCCTGCTCGGTCCGATCTCCTCTACGCCGGTCGCCACGATGGTTCCTCAGTCGAGGTGCTCGTGAGTCGGGATGGTGGGGCGACGTGGACCGGAGCTGGCGTCTGACCGGCCTCGCTGGTCACGGCTGGTCATGATCGTGTCGGTCGCCTCATCGCGATGGGCCCGCACCGGCCGTCGCCACAACCTCCATCGCGGCAGTGACGAGACTTGGTTCCTGCAGGGTCGGGTGGTGCCCTCCGCCCCCGATGACCCGCAGGGCCTCGGGCCCGGCCCCGCTCCGGCCTAGCGCGTCGCGGATGTCAGGGACGGGGGTCACCGGGTCGTCGCTTCCGGCCAGCACCAGCAGGGGGACCCCGAGCATGGCCAAGTCGTCATCGATCCGATGATCGATGACGACCCGCTGCAGGGTCCGGGAGTAGGAGGGCCACGTGTGGAGGACGCCGTCCATCGCCACGTGGGAGGGCACGTCGCGCCGGACGAGGGGCGCGACCGCGGCCGCGAACGGCCGGAGCATGCACATGAGCCCACACATCGTCATCGCCGCGAGGCGGTCACGGGCAGTCAGACGGGCCAGGGTCCCCAGCTCGCTGATCTGGTCGCGGGCGGCCTCGGCGTCGGCGTGGGCCGGGGGTGCGATGAGCACCAGACCGGCCACCCGGCCCGGGTGGTGCGTCGCCAGCCGCAGAGCGACAGATGCGCCCACCGAGTGGGCCACGACGATGCTGCCCCCTGGGACGTGTGGGGCCAGCGCGTCGGTGTGGCAGTCGACGTCGTAGCTGGCCCGGCGGGGTTTGGGAGAGCGCCCGAATCCGAGGAGGTCGACGGCGACGGTGCGGCGATTGGCGAGCCGGGGGACGACTGCGGCCCAGTAGCGCCCCGATGCGCCCAGTCCATGGACGAAGACGATGGCCGAGCCTCGCCCACCGGTCTCGTCGGTGTGCAGAGGAGCGGGGCCAGAGCGGTGTCGAAGGGCGAGGAGGTACAGCGCGACGGACGCCGCGGCGGCCGTGAGCAGTGTGAGGGCCGTTCCTGCGCTTGCGGCGTGAACCGCGCTCGTCCCCGTCCCTCGACCCGCCACCGCCAGGCTGAGCACGTCGGCCACGAGGGCCATCAGCAGGATGCCCGAGACGCACAGGACCGGCAGTGGCATCGGCTGCCCCGTGCGCCAGGCGTACAGGGTTCCGAGTGCGAACACCACGGTCACGGCGACGAGGACGACGTGCGCCAGCCCGCCCATGCTGGCGCCGTGTCCCCAGACGATCCGGGAGAGGCCGACATCGACGACCACGATCGCCGTGGTCAGGGCCGACGATGCGAGGCCGTGACTCCACGGCCTCAGACCTCCGACGGCGGACACTCGACCAGTCAACCACCGAGACGTGGAGAACCCACCCCGGGTGGGTAGGGTCAGCCGATGAAGCCACAGCATCAGGTCGCCGTCCTCCGCCGACTGAAAAACGCTCGGGGCCACCTCGACGGAGTGATCCGCATGGTTGAGGACGAGGTGTACTGCCCTGAGGTGATGAAGCAGCTCTCCGCGGTGCAGGGCGCGGTCCAGGGCGCCAACCGGTTGATGCTGCGCAACCACCTCGAGACCTGCGTCGCCGAGGCCATGCAGGCCGGGCGCACGGCCGACATCGTCGACGAGCTGATGGAGGCGCTGCGCTTCGATCCGGGGCCACCCGCCCTGGGGCTCGAACCCGCCCCGCAGGTCGAGCCCGGCGTGTCGGCGTGACCGCAACCCGTCAGTCCGAGGCCGGCGACGCGCCGGAGTCCGTGTTCGACCTGACGGTCGAGGGCATGACCTGCGGGTCCTGCGCCGCCCGGGTCGAGAAGGTGTTGGGCCGCCAGGATGGCGTCCGAGAGGCGAGCGTCAACTACGCCACGGGGAAGGCCCACATCGCCTTCGACCCCGCGCGCGCCGATCTCGACGGGCTGACCGCGGCGGTCGACAGGATCGGCTACGCCCTCACCGCCCCCGAGCAGGCCGACGCCCACGCCGAGGAGGAGGCGGCCGCCCAGGACGGGTGGCGCCGACGGGTCCTGGTGGCCTGGCCGCTCGGTCTGGCCGTGCTGGTGCTGTCGCTGACGGCGATGGACCAGGAGTGGGCCCGATGGACGATCCTGGCCCTGTCTCTGCCCGTCCAGGTCTGGGTGGCCTGGCCCTTCCTGGCCACCGCGGTGGAGCGGGCCCGGTCCCGCACCGCCAACATGGACACCCTCATCGCCATGGGAACCCTGGCTGCGTTCGGCTTCTCGACGGTGCGCCTGTTCACCGGTGGCGCCCTGTACTTCGACACCGCGGCCCTGATCGTCGCCTTCTTGGTCCTGGGCCGCTACTTCGAGGCCCGCGCCAAGCAGCGAGCCTCAGGTGCGATCCGCGCCCTGCTGGAGCTGGGGTCCAAGGAGGCCATCCTCGTCGTCGACGGTGAGGAGTGCACCGTGGCCATCGACCAGGTGCGCGTCGGCGACTTGCTCCGGGTGCGACCCGGGGAGAAGATCCCCGTCGACGGCGAGGTCAGCGAGGGGGCGTCGGCTGTGGACGAGTCGATGCTGACCGGCGAGTCGGTCCCGGTCGACAAGGGGCCCGGGGACCGGGTTGCGGGCGCCACGATCAACGCCCAGGGGGCCCTGACCGTCAGGGCCACGGCGGTGGGATCGGACACGGCGCTGGCCCAGATGGTCCGACTGGTGGAGGATGCCCAGTCCTCGAAGGCTCCCGTGCAGCGGCTCGCGGACCGGATCTCGGCCGTGTTCGTCCCGGCGGTGATCGGTCTGGCCACCTTGACCTTCGCGGGCTGGTCGCTGTTGGCCGGTGATCCGTCTGGGGGAGTGGTGGCCGCGGTCGCGGTGCTCATCGTGGCCTGCCCGTGCGCCCTGGGGCTGGCCACTCCGACGGCGATCATGGTGGGCACCGGCCGCGGTGCGTCGATGGGCGTCCTGATCAAGGGGGCTGAGGTCCTCGAGAGCTCCAAGCGCATCGACACCGTCGTGTTCGACAAGACCGGCACCCTCACCCGGGGCGAGATGAGCCTCACCCAGTCCCTCCCCGCAGACGGCGTCGACGAAGGCGATCTCCTCCGCCTCACCGCCGCGGTCGAGGACGCATCCGAGCACCCGATCGGCCGAGCCGTCGTCACCGCGGCCCGGGACCGAGGCATCGACCTCCCGACGGTCGATGCGTTCACGTCGGTCACCGGCCACGGGGTCCGGGCCACGATCGAGGGCCGAGCGGTGTCGGTCGGGCGCCGCAAGCTCATGGCCGAGGATGGTCTGCCCATCGCCGAGATCCTGGAGGACGCCGCCGACCGGTTCGAGGCCGACGGCCACACCGCCATCTTCGCCGGTTGGGACGGCCAGACCCAGGGGGTGCTGGCCGTTGCGGACACGGTCCGCGACGACGCCCGCACCGCAGTGACCGCCCTCCAAGAGCTCGGGATCACCGTGGCCATGATCACCGGTGACAACCAACGCACCGCCGAGGCCATCGCCGCCCAGGTCGGCATCGACACCGTGCTGGCCGAGGTGCTCCCGGCCGACAAGTCGGCCGAGGTCGCCCGCCTCCAGGACCAAGGCAAGGTCGTGGCCATGGTGGGCGACGGCATCAACGACGCCCCCGCCCTCGTCCAGGCCGACCTCGGCATCGCCATCGGCACCGGCACCGATGTCGCCATCGAGTCCTCCGACATCACCCTGCTCTCCGACGACCTCTCCGGCGTCGCCACCGCCATCCGGCTCTCGCGGCGCACCTTCCGGACCATCGGTCAGAACCTCGCGTGGGCGTTCGGATACAACACCGCCGCCCTCCCGCTGGCCGCCTTCGGCCTCCTCAACCCCATCATCGCCGGCGGCGCCATGGCCTTCTCCAGCGTCTCGGTCGTCACCAACAGCCTCCGCCTCTACCGCTTCCAGAAGAGCTGATCGCCGCCGCCCACCGGCGGTCGCACCGCTGAGCGAGTCATGACCGCCAGCCGACGACCGCTCGGCACCCTCCTCCGGTCGAACCCCGAGCTGGGTCGCCTGTTCGCGGCCCACGCCATCTCCCGGGCCGGCGACGCCTTCAACACCGTGGCCCTCGTGGTCCTCGTGTTCAAGCTCACCGGGTCGGGGACCGGCGTCGCCGGCACCGTCGCCTTCGAGGTCCTCCCGGTGCTGGCCTTCGGACCGATCGCCGGGATGCTCGTCGATCGCCGGGCGAGGCGTTCGGTGATGATCGCGGCCGACCTGGCTCGCGCCCTCCTCGTCGCCTCCCTGGCCTTGGTCGGCGGTTCCGTGGCGCTGGCGTTCGCCGTGGCCTTCGGCGTGTCGGCGGCCACGGTCGCGTTCAACCCGGCCGCGTCCTCGTTGCTCCCCGAGGTGGTCGACACCGAGGACCTGGTCGACGCCAACGCGCTGCTGTGGACCGTTGCCGTCATCGCCCAGATCGTGCTCGCCCCCACCGCAGGTGCGCTCATCAGCCTGTTCGGCGTCCAGGTCGCCTTCGGCATCAACGCCGCCTCCTACGTCGGCTCCGCGCTCGTGCTGACTGGCTTGCGCTCCGGGCGGATCCCGTCCGCCAGGTCCTCGAAAGGGTGGGCCGCAGTCGCCGCCGGGGTCGCCGCAGTCAGGTCCGTGCCCCTCCTGCGACGTCTCGCCGTCGTCCAGCTGCTGGCCTCACTGTCCGCCGGTGCGACCAGCGGGCTGCTCGTCGTGCTCGCCTCTGATGCCCTCGGCGTGGGGCCCACAGGGTTCGGTCTGCTCCTCGCAGCCATCGGGGTAGGCGCCGCCCTCGGTCCGACCGTGCTTCGCACCCGCATCAGGGCCGGAGATCGACGCTGGCTGTTCGGACCCTTCGCCGCGCGGGGCGGCGTCGACCTGATCCTTGCGGCCACGTCCAACCCGGGCATCGCGGGCGCCGCCCTCGGGCTGTACGGGACCTCGACATCAACGGGCATGGTCGCCTACCAGGCCACGCTCCAGACCGCAGTGCCCGCCGAGACCGGGGCCGCGCCTTCGCGCTCTACGACGTCGTGTGGAACGCAGCCCGGCTGGTCTCCCTCGGGACCGGCGGCATCCTGGCCGAGGTCGTCGGCATCCGCGCTGTCTACGTCCTCGGTGGCGCGCTCCTCCTGGCCGCCAGCCTGGTGGGACTCACCACCCCGATCACACCATCACGTGGACCACGGGAGCCGGGCCATCCCACCTGACGCCGATCACCCCGGACGGTCCACTTCACGATGGCCGGACACGGGACGACCGCTCACCCGATCGAGGTCCTCGGCCTGTGCCCCCGAGGTTCCCGCCGGGGGGTGCCCTCGACCGTCAGGTCGGTACCACGTTCATCAGACGATCGGCCTGGAGCTGCTGGTTGACCTCGAGCACGACCATCCCGACCACCGTCGCGGTCAGCCAGACCCGCCGAGGAACGCCCACGTTCAACCACCGCCCACGGGCGAGACCCGTGATGAACCTGACCAACACCACGGTCATGGCGACGGCCAGCAGCGGGACCAGGGGGTTCCAGGACCAGGCGGCACCGAAGTCACCGTGCACGAGCATGTACGTGGCCCGGGTTCCTCCGCAGAAGGGATCCATTATCCCGACGAAGTGCAGGGGCCCATGCAGGTCCGCGGATGGGAGCCCAGCCACCCGGAGCCAGATCGCGCCCAACACCAGCACCAGGAAGATGCCAGTCAGCCACGGCGCGCCGTCCCGTGACCCCCACTGCACCATGCCGGTCTCGCTCATTCCGCCTCCAGGTGTCCCGGTTCGATGGATGACCAGACTACGACATGACCGTCGTAGGAACTGCCAGTGACGATTCCTCTCGCCCGCCGAGAGCATGCCGACCAAGGCAAGGCAGCCCCGGGGATCGGCGACCCACGACGAGGCACGTCAACGAGGTACCTCTGCCCGCTCTCCGGAGACGAAGCGCTCGAGGCAGTCGCGGGAGCAGAACAGGAGCTCCTCACCGCCCCAGGCCAGACGCATCTCGGCCGATCTCTCGTCGAGCTGCATGCCACAGACAGGGTCGGCCGCCTTCGTCTGTCGATCGCGAAGACCCACCTCGAACAGATCGACCGGGTCGCTCACCCCCTTCAATGCGCGATCACCGAGGTTCACGACGTCCGCGTGGGCGATCCCCGCCGCCTGTCGAAGTCGACCGGTGACGAGGAACTGATCACGCTCGGCGACAGCGGTGACGCGAGCGGTCAGGTTGACGGTGGCGCCCAGGTAGTCGCCCGCACGGAACAGCACAGGCCCCACGTGGGCACCGGACCGTAGGGCCGGGAACTGGTGCTCATCGGCTGCGGCAGCATGGATGGCGACACCGAAGGCGATCGCCGACCCGGGAAGCGGGAAGACCAGCATGAACTCGTCACCGATCTGCTTCACGACCTGTCCGTCACAGGCAGCGGCGTGCGCCCGCACCAAGTCGGGCCTCGCCTCTGACAGTGAGAAGAAGAACGAGCTCAGCCGGACCCAACAAGGTTCTCATCCACCGCGGCGGCCCTTGGCCATGGGATCTCTGACGCAGATGCCGCCGTCGAGGATGCGTCGACCGATGCTGCGGCGGAGTTCAACGACACCGACGTCATCTTCGCTGCCGAGATGCTCCCGCACCACGAGCAGGGGTGCAGATGGCGGAGCTCGCGGTTGAGAAGGCGACCGATCCTGCGATCAGCGAGCTGGCCCAGGGGATCGCCGAGACCCAGATGGCGGAGATCGAGGTTCTCGAGGACCTCCTCGCCGAGTACGGGGAGGAACCCCCCTCACTGCGGCCCCGGAGATCTAGCTAAGCTAGGAGCACTGGGAGGCTGGCGCGATGCGCCTCCAAGCGCTCTCCGGTGTGGCCTTCGATGAGGCGTTCCTGCGCATGATGAGCGCCCACCACGTCCAGGCCGTCGCCGAGGCCAACTTCGAGCTCGAAGGCGGGGTCGACACCGACGCCCAGAGCCTCGCCGAACAGATCAAGCAGACCCAGCTCGAGGAGATCGCCACGATGGGGATGCTGCTCGAGCCACTCTCGCCCTGACCGTCACGGGCCGGCTCGACGTTGACGTCGCTGCCTCCGTCGAGGGTTGTGTCTTCAACCCCGGGGGGGGAGCCGCTGGGCGACCGGGAGCGAAGTTCCCGCCGTTGCACGCCCTTCGATCCGGCGGGCCCGGGTGCTGGAGCGCTCAGTGTCGCGGAGCCACCTGCCGCATAGCGATCTGCTCGATGGCGGCGATGCACCGCCCAGGATGGGAGAGGGGGAGGTCGTGGCCGGCCGCCGGGACCGTGGAGACGTTCAGGTGCGGGTGGCGTTCGGCGACCTGGTGGAGAAAGGGTGCGTCGATGGCCTCGTCGTGGTCGCCGACGAGGAGGTGGACGGGTAGGTCAGCCGGTCGAGCTGGCCGGGTGCGTGACCGGCGAGCACGAGCTGGCGGAGGCTCTCGGCGTAGCTGGTCCAGGTGTGGCGGACGCGGTCGGCGGCGAGCAGGTGTGGCAGGTTCGGCCTTGCCAACCGGATGAGCACCGTCGCTGCCCGCCGGTGCCGGCACATCAGCTCACACGCCCGGCGAGCCAGGTCGGTGTCGGAGAGCAGCAGCCGGGCCAGCGGGTCGGTGCTGGCCAGGTGCGCCCGCGCTGAGGCCCGGTTCTCGTACCAGGGCGGGGAGAACGCGGCGATGCCGGCGACCAGGTGCGGGTGACGTGCGGCGAGGGCGACGGCGACGACGGTGCCGATGGAGTGGGCGCCGACGGCGACGGGCCGGTCGGCGCCGGCGGCGAGGAGCGTGGCGGCGATGGCGTCTGCTTGGGCGTCGGGGTCGTAGCGGCTCTCGACGTCCATGGACCGGCCGAAGCCGGCGAGGTCGACGGCGAGCAGTCGGCCTGGCGTCGGGTTCTGTGTCAGGCGGTCGTAGGCGGCGCCCCAGTAGGAGCTGGCGTTGAACATGCCGTGCACGAGCAGGACGGTGAGGGGACCTTCCCCGACGATGCGGCCTGCCAGCGGGCCAGGCGAGGGCTTCCCGGTCGACGGTGCCCACGTCACCTGCGCCGCCGGACGGCGACCTCGGCGGAGCACGACGGCCGTGAGGGCGCTGCTCGCCGCGACGGTGAGGATCGTCGCTCGTCTGCTCATGCGGGGTGGCGGCGGGTGACCCGGTCGACGGTGACCAGGTAGGCGGCAAGGGTGACGAGGAACACGGCGTACCAGGTCCAGTTGCGGCCGGGGACGAAGTGGGTGGAGACGTGGCCGAGGAAGACGTCCATCCATCGCCGGTGGACTTCGCCGGCGGTGAAGACGAAGTCGGGGAACATGGCGAAGAGGTGCGTGGCGAGCAGCCAGAGGAGCGGCGCTGGCACGGGCTGCTTCCTGCGCCAGGCAACGATGGCCATGACGACCAGGGCGGTGCTGGCGCCGATGAGGAAGTGGGTCGACCAGTGGAACCGTGCGTCGTGACCCCGGTACGACAGGTAGAGGCCCACTTCGACCGCGACGAAGACGAGGCACCACAAGCAGGCGCGAAGTGCGACGAGGACCGACCGCTCCGCGGTCACGGTGCGGCCTGAACGATGGTCGCCACCTCGTCGAGGAGGTCGTCGACCTCGGGGTCGAGCGTTCGGTAGCGGGTGCGGCCGGCCGAGTCGACGACGGCGTACCCGGTGAGTGCCACGTCGCCGAGCGGGTCATGGAAGCCGTAGGCGGCGACGAGCCCGGCAGCGTCGGCGACGGTGGTGACCTCGGCCGGGCAGCCGTCGATCGCGGACGCATCGGAGGCGACCGCGATGTCGAGGTCATCAAGGCCATCGAGCGGGCCGGGCAGGGCGTTGCACAGCCCCGCCACCTTGTCCTCTCGCACTGCGAACAGCACGAGGCGCCGCCCGAGCGCAGGAAGATCGGGCGAGATGTGCGGGGCGACGACGGGTAGGCCGGCGACGTCCAGGAGGCCCGGACGCTGGTAGGCGGGATCGGGATCGTCACCGGGGGTTGCAGCAACCTGGGTCGCTGTCAGGATGGCGCCGAGGGTGACAGCCGCCGCCAGCCACACGCTGACCAGCGCCGACCGGGCCGGCGGATGCCGTGCACCGAGCGGGTCGCCGCACGGGGCGGCCGATCCGGATGCCGCCTGGCTCACGTGTCCTCGTCCTCGTCGGGGAGCCGCTCGGGGTGGAGTTGGGCGAGGCTGCGGCGCTGTTCGACGGCGGCCAGGAGAGCGGTCCGCCTCTCACCGTCGCGGAGTCGGCAGTAGCCCAGGTGACCCTCTCGTCGGCGGTGAACCAGCCCGGCGGCGCGAAGGATTCCTCTAGCGCATCGGACGGCGTCTTCAGTGACGTCGAGCGCGATTGCGATGTCGCCGACGCGCAGCTCGTCGTCCGTTGCCAGCAGCGCAGAGAGAACCCGCGCCCGCACCCGGTCTGCGACCAAGGTGAGCAGTGCGCTCAACGCATCAGCTCCGGCGGCAGGGTGCTGAGCTGTGGCAGCCAGCATCGACGCTGTCGGGGTCGACGGGGTGGCCACGGTAGTTCACCGGCCCAGTGTGTCGGTGCGTTCGTGCGGATACAGCCAAAGGTACTCCGGCGTCCGAGGGGCACGAGGGCGCGTACCGGCGATCCCGAGGGCGCCGGCAGTCGTGATCCCGGTGCCGGCTGTTGCTGGCGGTCTGAGAGGAGATCTCCATGGAGACGCGAGGCGTGACCCGGCCCATGGCCCTGCAGGACGCCCAGGGCGACGACGCGAGCGCACGGAGGGCGAGGGCTCGAGCCCCGAGCAGATACTCGAGTCCCATCACCGCAACACGTTGTGGATCCCCTGGACGCTCATCTTCCTCGGCGCCTGGCTGGTCCTCGCCCCGTTCAGCTTCGGCTACTTGAACGACGACCTCTGGATGTTGCCGAGCGGGGGGCGAGGGGCTTGGTTCGCCGGCACCCAGACCTACGACTCGCTGCGGGCCTCCCTCATGACCGGGTCTGACGTGCTCAGCGGAGCGGCGCTGGCGGTCCTCGGCTGGCGGGCGCTGAAGGTCGACCGGCCCGTCACGTTGGGGGCCGGCTGCGGGGTGGGCCTGTGGCTGCTCCTGGCACCGGTCGTGCTGTGGGCGCCGACGCCGGCAGCGTTCCTGAACGACTCGCTGGTGGGGTTGTTCGTCATCGCCCTCACGATCTTGATCCCGGGCATGCCGAAACATCACGCCGGCGTGGCCGTCGCGTACGACTTCATGGCCGTTCCGGCCGACGACCACGGCTCCCAGCTGGTGCGCATCGTCGAGGCCCGCTCCGGGGACGTCCCGTTCCGCATGGTGCTCCGCGCCAGCCCCGGGTTCGAGCCCGGCCAGGCGGGACTGCGGGCCGCTGCTGGCACCGTGGTGATCGGGAACCAGGCGACGGTGGCCTCGACGGCGATCGAGCCCGTGTCGGTGAGGGGCGACACCGCCGTGCTCGACACGGTGGTCACGCGCGGTCGGCCGCTGGTGCTTGGCCTCGCCGCCCCCGGGCCCGCCGAGGCGC
Source organism: Iamia sp. (assembly GCF_035575815.1). Lineage (NCBI taxonomy): Bacteria > Bacillati > Actinomycetota > Acidimicrobiia > Acidimicrobiales > Iamiaceae > Iamia > Iamia sp. Next base: position 7,675 of record NZ_DATLXO010000167.1, on the reverse strand, counting down.
TCACCGGTCGGGTCAGCGACCAGGCCCTTGCGGCGCGGAAGGCCACCGAGCGGTGGTGGCGGACCTGGCTCGGCGCCAACCAGCTGCCGGGCACGTGCCGCAGCGCCGTCGCGCGCAGCGCCCTGACCGTCAAGCTGTTGCACAACCAGCCCTCCAGCGCGCTCGTCGCCGCTCCCACGACGTCGCTACCTGAACGGATCGGCGGCTCGAGGAACTGGGACTACCGCTACAGCTGGCTCTGCGACAGCGCCATGATGATCCTGGCACTCCAGCAGCTCTCCCACCATGACGAGGTCATGGCCTACTGGGGGTGGCTCGTGCGCGCCGCGCAGCGTCAGGGGGCCGATCTCTCCATCGCCTTCACCCTCGACGGGGATGCCATCCCTGCCGAGCGGGAGATCGGTCACCTTTCGGGGCACCGCAGCTCACGACCCGTCCGGGTCGGCAACGACGCCGGTCACCAACGTCAACACGACGTCTACGGCAGCGTCATGGCCGCGGCCTCCCACTGCTACCACCACATGCCAGAGATGGACCGCGCCATGCCCGAGCGCGTCCTCCAACGCATCGCCGACCTCACCGCGAGGCGGTGGGACAGCCCAGACGACTCGATCTGGGAGCTCCGAGACGGCCGTGACCATCACACCTACTCCAGGCTCATGTGCTGGGTCGCCCTCGACCGAGCGGTCGACCTCAACCACCACCACGCCCTCGCCGGGGACCTCGCCACCTGGTCCGCGCAGCGCGACGCCATCCGTGAGCAGATCCTCCGCCGGGCGTGGAACCCGACTCTCGGTGCCTTCACCGGCACTATCGACGGCGACCACCTCGACGCTGCGGCCCTCGTCGTCCCCCTCGTCGGGTTCCTCCCGGCGGACGACCCCCGCTGCCGTGCCACCCGGGACGCCGTCACCACCCAGCTCGATGACGGCGGCCTCCTCCACCGCTACGCCTACGACGACGGCCTCGGCGAACCCGACAACCCGTTCCTCCTCTGCACACTGTGGCTGGCCGACAACCACACCCTCGACGGGGATCCCGGCCACGGCCAAGAGCTCCTCGAGCGGGTCCTCGCCACGAGCAACGACCTCGGACTCCTCGGAGAGGAGGCCAACCCGACGTCGCGCGAACCACTCGGCAACTTCCCCCAAGGCCTCACCCACCTCGGCGTGATCCACAGCGCCCACTACATCGAAGCCGCCCAGTGAAAGATGAGACTTCGCAGCCGATCTAGACGGATCACAAGTGTCTGACCTGGATTTTAGGTGGCGCCCCCGGCAGGATTCGAACCTGCGACGCACGGTTTAGGAAACCGATGCTCTATCCCCTGAGCTACGAGGGCGGGGCCCCGTGACAATGCCGCTGACAAAGTCGGTGACAAAGTCCGCGACAGGGTCGCCGGGACCTCGAACGGTAGCCGGGAGGGCGCTCCCGGGGCCTCCCGGCTAGATCCCTTGGAGAGGTGCGGGCCTTGGGTCTCCGGGCTTGAGGAAGCGGCCTCCCCTGGACGCGCCGGTGAGGACCGCCTCCCGGTCGGGCCGGGACGGGTCAGGCTGCAGTTCGTCGGCGGCCGAGGTGGCCGTAGCGGTGGAGGGCCACGGCGGCCTGGACGAAGGAGTGGCCCCAGAGGTCGAAGTGCTGGCGCTGGGCTCCGAGGCTGCGGGCTCGCTCGCGGTGGAGCTGCTCGTCGGACATGAAGTTGGCGTTCTCGGCGTCGCTCCGCCCGTGGTAGAGCCCCTCGTACTCATCGCAGCCGGGTGGGGCGAGGAGGATGTTCTCGGCCCGGTTGAACCCGCGTGCTCGGTCCTCGTCGTTGTTATACGCGCGTTCGCGGATGAGCTTGGGCTTCTGGAGCCCCCGGGGGCAGGGCACCTGGTACTGCACGTAGGAGCGGTGGGTCCCGTCCTCGTTGGTCCGCCAGAGGTTGGCGAGCTTCTTGAGGCGCTCGTCGAGGACGGTGCCGTCGTCCGTGATGATCTGCTGGCAGAGCCATGCCCCGAGGTAGGTGACCTCGACGTCCTGGGTGTCGCCGTTGCCGTAGTCGAAGCTGACCGTGGTGAGGTGCCCACCCTTCTCGGTTCGTTCGCGAGTCTTCTTGTTCACCTTCTTCGCCGTGATCGGAGCCACGGTCGTAACGCCGTAGCGGCGCTGGAGCTCGTCACGGTGGACCCCGTGCAGGGCGGTGTCGTAGACGAGGTGCGTGATCCGCGGCTCCCGTTCGAGCACGCGTCGGATCAAGGCCATGGCGATGTCCATCTCGCTGTTCGATTGGCCCTTCTCGTCGGGGACCCAGGCCACCAAGAGTGGGACGCGGCCGTGGGTCTTGGGGATGCGCATGTAGAGACGGACGAACTTCACGCCGACGACGACCCTGCTGTCACCGGTGATGTGGACCTTGGCATCGGGGTCGAAGTTCTTGACCGGCACCGTGACCTCGAAAGATTCACCGTTCTCGTCCACGCACTTGATGGTGCGGGTGTCGCCCGGGGCAGTTGAGTAGGTGCCCTGCTGGACCTTGCCGTCGCCGTAGAGGGCGACGACGTCGGTGTCGAACACACCGACTTCCTCGGCGATCCGCAGGTTGAGCGCAAGCTCGAGCTCGTCGAGCTTCCTCTGGATCTGCGGAGTCAGGAGACGCTTGCGAGTGACGAGGAACCAGGTGCGGTGCGGAGCCTTGAGAGGCAGGTGGTGACCATTTCGCGCTGCTGCCTCGCGGATGTTGTTCCACTCCCTGGGGTGACTCATCTCGGTCGCCGCCGTGCGGCCTCCCCGGTAGATGTCGTTCAGCATCACCATGGCGACGAACAGCCAGATGGGAAAGATGCGCGGTCGACCACCTCCCACCAGGTTGAAGAGACGTTTGGTCTCGTACAGCTCGGGCATCGCGAAGATGGCGTCGATCTTCTCGCCGGTCGAGACTCCGAGGTCGTCTTGGTCGATCACCCGGTCACCTCAGGCTTGAGCCCGATGGTGCGAGCCGTGTCATCGAGCCCGCGCAGACCGAGAAGCCGCCGAGCAGCGAACAAGTCACCCTGTTCGTAGGCGCGTCGTCCAGCCCAGGCTGTGATCGATGAGGGCTTGACACCGGGTTGAGCACCCAGCCCGCTGCGACGAAGGATTCGGGCGATGATCTGGCTTGCCGTGGAGGTTCGGCTGTCGCCGCCACGGGTTCCCTCGTAGAGGAGCGGAAGTTCGTCGGATGGGCCGATGTCGAGGCCCTGGAGCCGTACTCGGAGTTGGGTCGTGTCCCACACTTCAAGGGGAACGCGTCGCTCGGCACGGGCGCCGCCGGCCAGGCGGACGGTGTTCCCAGCCCAGTCGATAGAGCGGGGGGTGACGGCGCCTGCCTCTCCTGTCGTCGCGCCTGCCCGCGTGAGGGCCCAGGCCGCCGGACCGCGGGTGTCTCCGGCGAACCGTGCCGCATGCTTTCGGCCGAGGGCCTCCTCCTCGTCGGTGAGGGGGCGCGCCGTCACCGGCGAGCCCCGGCGGACCGTGATCTCTGCTGTCGGATCGCCAACACCGAGGCCCAGGTCGCGAAGGGTCGCGAAGTAGAGAGCGACCGCCCACCGACGGTTGTCGCGCGTTCGCGGCGATGGTGACATCCGGTGCCCGTCTGCGGTCAGAGTTGGGGCGGTCAGGAAGCCGAGGACGTGTCGCTGCTGGAGCTCGGCGAGGTTCGCGATGTGGTGGCCTACCGCCAGGTAGCGGGTGAAGCGGGCTTGGAGTGCTGTTGCCTTCGCAACCGTCGACGGGGCGAGGTCACCTCGGGCGGCCCGGTCGTTCAGCACCGAGACGACCAGGCCGAGAGCGCCCTCGGGTGAGAAGCCGTTGATGGTCACCGCCTCCCACAGGACGTCGTGGAGCGAGAGGAGCTCGCACCGGCTCGGAGGCTGGCCGGCGAGCAGGTCGTCAACGAGCAGGGTGCCCAGCTCACCCAGGGCGACCGACGGGTTGCCGGGCTCCTGTTGCCACCGGGGGGTGACGCGACGAGGTACGTACCTCGCAGTGCGGATCCGCCCTGTGGGCGTTGCGGAGGCGATCCCGGCGAACAGACGCCCCTGGATGATCGGAGAGGTCGAAGCCCCACGCGCCGGGTTTCCTGGCTCGGCGGCGTAGGGACCTTGCTCTGGGTGAGGATCGAAGCCCTTGCCCACCGCCCGCTACCTGAGGCCGGACGTGCAGGTGGTTGGCTGTTCGAAGCGCGCCGGCCCGAGGTCGTTAGGCGTCGCCAACGCTTGGGGCTGTGATCGACGACTGAGGGGGAACGGTGCCACTGGACGACCGCCAGGAGTTGATGAAGAACTGGTCGGGTGGCCTGACCTGTGTCACCGAAGGCGCAGCTTCGGGTGCTGAAGCTGCGGCTTCGGACTATATGAGGCCACCACTGAAGTCGCAAGTTCAGCGAAGAAAACCCTATTGTTGCGAGGTGCCAGATCCCCGCAAGGACGAACGACCCCCACTCAGGTTCCGCGTTGGCGAGCCAAAGCTCGGCGAGCTGATCGTCGGTCGCGGGAGTTGGTCCGCTTGGGCGATCGGCAGCCTCGACGTGCGGGTGCGCCTGGAGTTCACGGATCCGTGGATTCAGATCACCGGAGTGGCGGTCTTCAGCCTGCAGCCGGATCTGTGGAACCGGTGCCCGGTGTCGGTGTCCGACCTTCGAGAGGTTCCTCTCGTTGCGCTCGACGCGTTGGTGAATGACCCGACGCGAAGGCTGCAGGTGCTCGAGGCGATGAGGCGGAGCCGGGTTGATTTGTCGCCGACCAGTGAGCAATCGCCTGGGAAGGTCCGTCAGTCCACAGCGCCACCCCCGTCCGCGGACCTCGAACTCCCGGCGGCAGATGGGCGTCGCCGGCCGCCTGGCTTCTACAGCGCAGTCGCTCACGCCTGGTCCGCCGCACTGGCGAGCGGGCGTAGCGATCCCGCCGCCGCTATCGGAGAGGCCAACGGCGTCGAACCGGGCGTCGTCCACGGTTGGGTTCGCGAGGCGCGTCGGAAAGGCCTGATGGCCCCGTCGCGGCGCGCCAAGGGAACGCCGTAGAGCGCATGGACACTGACGGTGACTACGCACCGGAGCCCCAGCCCCACAGCGCGAAGCGGAGTCGCCGGACCATAGGCAGCGTGAGAAACGGGGCCGGCCGCGCCTCAGCTTCCTCCGGGTAGATGATTCCCAGCCAGCACTCCCAGATCTCCCATGCCTCGATCAGCTCTGCGACGGCCGGGGTGCGGAGCAACGATTCGCAGGTCGCGGAGCAGCCCGGCGTTGTCCTCGCCATGACCAGTGCGTCGAGCAGCGGCTCGCCTCGACGTCTCCAGTCCTCGACGAAAAGGGCGAAGACCTTGTTTGCCCCCGACTCGGGCGCGCACAGGCGCGTACGATCGATCATGTCTGTACCTCCAATGCAGGTGCTGGCCAGGCCCCGGGGTGTTCCAGCACCGCCGGGGCCGCTTGTTGCACACGGTCGTGTGCGAGAGAGAAGGTACACCTGCACATGACTGTGTGCAACCCCACCCTTCCCACCCTCCTCCTAGGCTGGGCCGTCATGAGTCGCCCGCTGACTGCCGAGGAACTCGTCGGTGTCGCGGAGATCGCAGAGCGACTCGGCAGGACGACGAGCCTGGTGCACGATTGGCGCCGTCGGTATGAATCCTTCCCCGACCCCGTGGCCGAGCTTCGAATGGGCTTCGTCTGGGCATGGCCGGACGTGAAGGCGTGGGCACGCTCGACGGGTCGGCTTGACTAGGGCCGGGAGAGGGGGAGCCAGCAGGTGAACGTCAATCGGCGGATCGACAACCCGATCTTGTGCTCCCCGTTTGCTGAGCCGACGGCGCACTTCGGGTTCGACGACAGGGGGATCACCGACGAGGTCCTCGCCGGTCGGCGTCGGAGCGTCTACCTCACGCCGGTCCCTCCGGTCCGCACGGGCAAGGGATCCAAGGCCGCCGACGTCCAGGGTGAGCTGGTCTACGAGGGCGAGGCGGCCGAGCGAATCGTCGAGAATTCCTTCATCAACGAGGTGCGGGAGAAGGTCGACCTCTGGCGGGCTCGCAACTACCCGAACATCACGGCGACGACGCGACGGTTGCTCGAGCACTGGACGGCCGAGGGGCGCGAGAAGCGGTTCTTCTTCTGTCAGGTCGAGGCGTTGGAGACGGCGATCTTCCTGGCTGAGGCGGCCCACAAGGAGACTGGCGGCACGTACTTCCAGGAGTCTCTGCGCCAGGTCGCCGATGAGCACAACCCGGGCCTCTACCGGGTGGCGCTCAAGATGGCGACTGGCACGGGCAAGACGGTGGTGATGGCGATGCTCATCGCCTGGCAGACCCTGAACAAGGCGGCCAACCCGCAGGACGGCCGCTTCACCGACGCCTTCCTCATCGTCTGTCCGGGCCTGACCATCCGCGACCGCCTGCGGGTGCTCGAGCCCTCGGAGCCCGACAACTACTACGACGAGCGCAACGTCGTGCCTCCGGAGCTGAAGAGCCGGATGGCCCGCGCCACCATCGTGATCACGAACTTCCACACCTTCCGTGCCAAGGAGAAGATCAAGGCCGCCAAGACGACCAGGAACCTTCTCACCCGTGGGCGTGTGGACCAGGCCGGAGTGTTCACAGAGACCCCCGCCCAGGTGGTGCTGCGCGTCTGCCGGGCCTTCCGTTCCAAGCGCAGCGTCCTAGTTATCAACGACGAGGCCCATCACTGCTACAAGCCCAAGGCGCCGGTAGCCGACGTCCTCGCCGCTGCGACCGACGCAGCTGGTGCCAAGCTCGGCGCCGAGGCGAAGGCCGAAGCCAAGGAGCGCGACGCCGAGGCCCGCGTGTGGGCGGATGGCCTTGCCGCAGTGCACGCCAAGCTCGGTGTGAAGACCGTCTACGACCTGTCTGCCACACCGTTCTTCCTCGCCGGCTCGGGCCGTCCGGAGGGGAAGCTGTTCCCGTGGGTGGTGTCGGACTTCGGACTCGTCGATGCGATCGAATCGGGGTTGGTGAAGATCCCCCGAGTCCCCGTCGCCGACGACGCCGCGGCGCACAGCACCCGGGACGATGCCCCCACCTACCGAAACCTGTGGGTGCGCATTCGCGACGAGCTGCCCAAGCGTCGTCCGCTGAAGGAGCTCACGACGCCCACAGAGCCGCAGCCCCCGCCAGAGCTGGAGGGTGCCTTGCGGAGTCTGTACGGCGACTACGCAGCCTCCTACGACCGGTGGCAGCGAGCCGGCACTACCCCCACCCCGCCAGTGTTCATCGTCGTGTGCAACAACACCACCACGTCGAAGATGGTCTTCGACTGGATCGCAGGGTGGGCGAAGCCAGTCGGCGGCGAGGAGGGTCTGGTGGTAGCCCAGCCCGGCAAGCTCGAGCTGTTCTCGAACGTCGAGGCCGACCGATTCCTGGCCCGGCCCCGCACGATCTTGGTCGACTCCCACGAGCTCGATCGCGGCGAAGGGCTGTCGCCGGAGTTCAGGGCCGCAGCGGCCACCGAGATCGCCGAGCTGAAGAGGGACGTGGCCAACCGCTCCGGGGAAGCCGCAGCGGAGGGCGAGTTCCAACGGTCGGTGCACGGTCCCGGTCATGATGACCGGTGCTGTTGACGCCCACCGACCGTTGGAGACCACAGGATGCCAGGCGCGCCGTTGTCGCTGCCCGAACGCGAGGAGATCTCTGTCGCGTTGATCGA
>NZ_DATLXO010000166.1:0-5165 GCF_035575815.1 Iamia sp. | reverse complement strand
GGGCGAAGGCCGGGAGCGGCCGCAGGCGCCGCGCGAGCTCAGAAGGCCCAGGTGAAGGCGAAGACGACGTCGTCGTCGCGGGTGCGCGATCCGCCGGCGGCCTCGTAGAGGGCCATGGCCGCGTGGTTCGACCCGTTGGTGATCACGAAGCCCCGCGAGATGCCCTGGGTCCGGGCGTGGTCGGCGACCGAGTCGAGCAGGGCCTGGCCGATCCCGTGGTTGCGGTGCCGCTCGGACACGCCGATCTCATAGACGCAGAGGTGCCGCAGGGCGGTGTGGCGGCGGTACAGCTCGTTCGCGTAGCAGAAGCCGACCGGCTCGTCGCCGGCGAAGGCCACGAAGGCCGCGGTCCGGTCGTCGGCCAGGAAGGCCACCGTCTCGCCCTCGCTCAGCGGCTCGAGCGGCTCACGCTCCTCCAGCGAACCGAAGGCGGCGTTGTGCTCGGCGAGGTACACGAGCACGGCGTCGTCACCGGGGCGCAGACGGCGGACCGTGATGGGAAGGGGCACCGCGGAGGGCGGGGCCTCGCGCTGGCGCGTCCTGAGGGTCACCTCCCGCCGTCGGCCGACCCGATCCCGATGTGAGCACCGGGGCCGATCGGGCGCTGACCAGTGCTACTCGGGGTCGGGGACCTCGCGGTAGCGGGTGCCGGACGGGTCGATGATGTCGTCGAGCAGGGCCTGCTCCTCGGAGGTGGGCACCCGGGTGGTCGGGACGCTGTCAGGCACCTCGAGCGCGAACCCGGTCGCCGCCGCCACGTCGTCGACGGTGACGCCGGGGTGCACCGAGCGGATCCGCATGCGGTGGTCGTCGGTCTCGAAGTCGAAGACGCCGAGGTTCGACACCACCCGGCGGATCTCGTGGAAGCGGGCGGCGACGGGGCCGAGGTCGGCGGCCCGGTCCCACCCGATGCCGCACACCACGTCGACCACCGCAACGAAGGCCTTGGGGGCGTGGCGGGCGACCCAGTAGCTCGTGGTGTCGTTGATGGTGTTGCCCGGCGCACCGCGCAGGCCGAGCAGCTGCACGGCGGGGCGGTGCGGGTCCGGGCCGAGGGCGGCGATGTTCTGGTTGCCGTAGCGGTCGACCTGGGTGGCGCCCATCATCACGTGACGGCGACCGCTCCAGACCACGTCGAACATCCGCCGGTAGGGGTTGTAGGTCTCGATGACGCGGTCGTCGGGGGCGACCGACGCCGCGTGGTTGGCGATGAGCGTCGCCTCGCCGTCGGTCATCATCAGCTCGGGCTCGCCGGTGGCTCGGGCCAGGCGGCCCCCGATCATGGGGATGATCCCGATCGGGTTGGCCAGGCTGGCGCCGTCGCCGGCGAAGCAGTCGGCCACCGCCACGGCGCACACGTCGGCCCGGCGGGCGGGATCGTCGGTCACGGCTGGCTCCACTCGTCGAGGAGGGCGGCACGCGCGTCGGGGTCCTTGGCGGTGGCGAACCAGCGCGCCTGCCACTCCTCGTCCCGGTCGTAGTCGGGGCTGCACTCGGTGGGCCGGGCGCCGCCGGGTGCCTCGACGACGCCGGTCACGAAGAGGCGGCTGATGCGCAGGCGGGTGATGTCGCCGGCGGTGGCGGCGAGGTCCTCGGTGGGCACGACCCGCTCGACGCTGAGGTACCCCATGGCCGCGGCCTCGAGCATCAGGTCGTCGAAGTAGAGGTCGGGGCCGGTGAAGGCGGCGTTGCCCCGGACGTCGCCCACGTTGAGGTGCACCAGGGCGGCGTCGAGGGCGATAACGGGCTGGGCCACCAGCTCCTCACCCTCTCCCCCGTCGGGCCCCGGATAGGGTGACCGCACGGTGCGCAGCGCAGGGTCGAGCCGGAACACGTCGGATCCGAGGCCCACCCGGGTGGGCAGGAACGGCACGCGCCACGCTGCGGCCTGGAGGCCGAGCAGGAGCATCCCCTCGTCGAGCTCGGTGCAGGTGAACGCGCCCGCCTGGCGAGCGGCGCGGAAGTGGGGGTCGAGGCCCGGGACGCTGCCGCCGGTGAGCGGGTTGGGCACGTCGGGCGAGACGAACGGGAAGGTGAGGTGTCGAATGCGACCGGCGGCGGCGAGGATGCCGACCTCGGGGCCGCCGTAGGTGACCACGTGCAGGTCGGTGACGTCGCTGCGCAGCACCGCCCGCAGCAGGGCCATGGGCTTGCGCCGGCTCCCCCACCCGCCGATGCCGACGGTCATGCCTGATCGCAGCCGGCCCACGGCCTCGTCGGGCGTCATCACCTTGGGCGAGGGCCCGGGACCGCCGGTGTCCACTGGCGCGATCATCGACCCCCGTCGGAGTCGCGACCCTCGACGAAGGCGTCGCGGTGCTCGTCGGCCACGCCGGCCAGGTTGAGCTCGAAGGTGAAGCCCTGCTCGAAGCGGTACGAGCGGTGCACGTCCCAGAGGTCGATGCCGTTGAGCGACGCCTTGGCGGCGCGCATCACGGTGGGCGACTTGGCCGCGATCTGACCCGCGACCTCGAGGGCGGCGGCCCGCAGCTCATCCGCGGGCACCACCTTCAGCACCGAGCCGTACTCGAACAGCTCGGCCGCGGTGATGGTGGCCGCGGTGTACACCATGGCCCGGACCTTGTGCTGGGGGACGAGGCGCGAGAGGTGGGTGGCGGCGCCGAGGGCCCCGCGGTCGACCTCGGGCAGGCCGAAGGTGGCGTCGTCGCTGGCGATGACGACATCCGCGTTGCCGACGAGGCCGATCCCCCCGCCCAGGCAGAAGCCGTGGACCGCGGCGATGACGGGCACCTCGCAGTCGTAGACCGCCGCGAAGGCGGCGTAGCAGCCCTTGTTGGCGCCGATCAGGGCGTCGAAGCCCTCGGTCGCCTGCATCTCCTTGATGTCGACCCCGGCGTTGAACCCCCGCCCTTCGGCCCGGAGCACCACGCAGCGCACCTCGGGGTTGCGCCCGAGGGCGATCAGGCGGTCGGCGAGGTCGAACCAGCCGGCGACGGCGAGGGCGTTGACGGGCGGGTTGTCCATGACGATCTCGGCGATCCCGGCGGCGTCGACCGTGTGGGTGGTGGGCATCCGGCTACTTTCTGATGGGCCGTCAGATCCTGGCGGCACCGTAGCGAGTGTCCCCGCGAGGAGGCGAACGTTGGCCATCACCATCGATCTGGCGGGACAGGTCGCGCTGGTCACCGGTGGGGGCCGGGGCGTGGGCCGGGGCATCACCGACCGACTGCTCGCCGCCGGGGCCACCGTTGCGGTCGTGGGCCGTTCGGAACCGGACGACCTCCCCGGCGGGGTGACCTTCAACGCCGCGGATGTCCGCGACCCCGACGCGGCCGCGGCTTTCATCGAGGCCGTGGTGGCCGAGCACGGCCGGCTCGACATCGTGGTGAACAACGCCGGGGGCTCGCCGTCGGTCGCCGCCGCCGACGCGTCACCGCGGTTCAGCACCAAGATCATCGAGCTCAACCTGCTCTCGGCCCTGCACGTCGCCCACGCCGCGAGGTCGATGATGACCATGGGCGTCATCGTCAACGTGGCCAGCCTCTCGGCCCTGCGCCCCTCTCCCGGCACCGCGGCCTACGGCGCGGCCAAGGCCGGCTTGGTGAACCTGACCCGGACCCTGGCCATGGAGTGGGCGCCCGCCATCCGGGTGTGCGCGGTCTCCGCCGGGGCGGTGCGCACCGAGGGTTTCGAGGACTACTACGGAGGACCCGAGGGCGCAGCCGCGGTCGAGGCCACCATCCCCATGGGCCGCGCCGCGAGCCCGACCGACGTGGGCGACGCAGTGGTGTTCCTGGCCTCACCCCTCGCCCGCTACATCACCGGGGCCAACCTGGAGGTGCACGGTGGCGGCGAGGCCCTCACCCTCCACGGCCTGCTCGGCCCCTGACCTCGCGCACGGGCGTTCGGCCGACGAGGGCCAATAGGGTGCCGGTGATGGCACCGAAGCGGGGACGGCACACCCGGGTCCGGCGGGGCCCGGGCGGACCGGATCGACCGGCGACGTCGGGGCGCGTCGCCCCTCCCGTCGGTACTGGTGACAGGAGCCAGGTGTCGTTCTCGGGTCCGTCGATCGACGGGCTCGTCGCCACGCTGCTCACCTCGCTGCGGGCCGTCGCCCCGGAGGACACCGTGGCCCGGCCCCTCGGCATCGAGCTGTGGGGTGACCGCATGGGGGCCACGATCTACGGGCCCGACCAGATGCCCCCAGAGCTCTTCGCGGACCTGGCCGCCGGGCTCCTCGCCTCCGACGACTCCGACGCGCGACCGGCGCTGGCGGCTCTGGCCCACACCCTCGCCTGGCGCGAGGCCAAGCCGTTGCGCCGGGCCCACGCGGATCACCGCTCCCGCGTCGGGCCCGACGACGGCTCGGACCTCGGCATCGGGCGGGCCACGCCCACCCGGGCGGTCGAGATCAGCGATCCCCGCGGCGACGGCGTCACCCTGCTCGTCGACCTCGACCAGCCCGGCTCGCCCCACAGCGTCGGGGTCTACGTCGACCACAACCTGGCCGGGCTGGCCACGGACCTGCTCGTCGGACCGCCGTGGGCCGAGCTCGACGCCGCCGGCGTCCACCGAGAGGTGCCCGGCGCCCTCGCCCTCGATGTCCCCCTCGCGGAGGCCCGGGCCCGGTGCGAGGCCGCCCTCCGCAGCAGCGACCACGCCGCCCACGCCCCGGTCTCCCCCGACTTCGACAGCACCCGCGCCCTCGTCGAGCGTCGTCTCGACCTGCTGCCCACCGGGGGACGGGCGCCGCAGCCCGAACGGCTCGAGGACGGCGAGCTCGACGCCCTGGTCGCCGACTTCCTCGCCGCCCCCGAAGGCGCGGACCTCACCGCCTCCGAACAGGACGAAGCGGTCTGGCTCCTCGAGCTGTGGCTCGACCACGCCACCACCGAGACGTGGGGCGGGCCCCTCCGGGTCAGCCCGCTGCTGATCGAGCAGTTCTGCGTCGACTGGTACCCGCAGAGCGCCGGCGCCGACGCGGCGACCGCCGAGTCGGCCCCCGCCGTCCTCGCCGCCTGGGTGCGCTACGCCAGCCGGGTCACCGGGCGCGACGACGAGGGTCGCGACGAGGCCCTCGACGCCGTCCGTGAGTGGGCGCCCCACCTCCCCGGCCCCGCCGACCACTGACCCTCCGGCGCCCCGACGGCCCGACGCGACGCCAGGCGGCCGGCGGCGAGCGGCCGGCGGCGACCCTTCCG
>NZ_DATLXO010000165.1:0-8575 GCF_035575815.1 Iamia sp. | reverse complement strand
TCGATCCGCTGGCGAGCCCGCTGCTCGGGTTGCACGTCGTCGGGAGCGGCCATGTCACCCGCAACGCTACGCAAGGCGTGCAGCCCGGACCGACCGAACCAGTGAACACACCACGGCGAGCCGGGCGACCGCCCTCGACTGACGACGAGAGGAGCCGCAACGTGCCTCGTCCTGAGACCCTCGCAGGCAGCTCTGCATCGCCGTCCTCGCGCCGCCCGACGCCATGGGGACCACGATCCGGACCTGAGCGGCGCTGGCGGCCGGAGATGTGTCGAGCGGGGGTCGCCGGGTAGATCGGCGATCATGGACCTGCCCACGGAGCTCCGAGACGATCTCGAGCGGATCAATCGTCTGCTCGTCACCCAACGGACCATGCCGGCGAAGCTCGAGGCCATCGCCGAGATCCTCGAACGGACCGTGCCCGGCTGCGACTCGGTCAGCATCTCCCTCGTCGTCGAGGAGTCCGCGGTGACGGGCGCAGCGTCGAGCCAGCTGGCCATCGAGGCCGACCTGGTGCAGTACGGACACGATCAGGGGCCCTGCCTCACCGCGGCGAAGGACCAGTCGCCGGTCAGGATCGACGTGCTGCAAGACGACGAACGCTTCGAGCACTTCGCCCCCGGTGCCATCGAGAAGGGCGTCGAGAGCGTGCTGTCGATCCCGTTGCTGTTCGACGGAGGGACGGTTGGATCGATCAACCTCTACTCCGAGACGCCGAACGCCTTCACCGCCGACACGACCCGGCAGATCGCCCCCTTCGCCGAGTACGCCGGCGAGGTCATCGCTCACTCCCCCCTCTACGCGGCGTCGCTCGACATGGTGGCGGGGCTCGTCGAGGTGGTCGATGACGCCGCGCAGGTCGAGATCGCCGTCGGGGTGCTCATCTTCCTGCGCGGCATGGATCAACGCGAGGCGTGGGAGTTCCTCCAACGCCAGGCGGCGGACACCGGCTCCTCCCTGGTCGAGACCGCTCGCCACGTCATGGCCACCAGGTCCAGCGACAGCCGCGACCCGTCGCTACGAGACCGGGATGACGCCGGCTGAGGGCCGGTTGGTCGAGCAGACGGAGTGGGCTGGGACTCCTCAGCCGGTGCTGGATCCCTGGCGATCGACGCCGGGCGATGCGGTGTCCGCGGTGAGCGGGCGCAGCTCGGCGCGGTAGTAGGTCCCTCCCGCCGCCGTCGGCCAGGTGGTGATCGAGATCTCGACCTCGACGCGGGTGCCGTCGCGTCGCAGGGCGGGCACGCGGGTGGGCCGTCCGATGAGGCGCTCCTCCCCTGTGTGCTGGTGCCGGGCGTACCCGGCCAGGTGCGCCTGGCGCAGCTCGGGCGGGATGATCACGGTGAGCCGGTGCCCGGCGAGTCGGCCCGCCTCCCAGCCCAGCAGCCGGCGGGCCGCACCGTTCAACCCGATGATCCGGTTGGCGTCGTCGGCGACGACGGTCGCCACCGTCGAACGCTCGAGGCGGCCGACCTCGTCGGGTCGCAGTCGGGACCTCTGGGAGACCGGTGCGGTGGGACCGGGCAGGGTCCAGGGCTGTGGCGCGCGGCCCTGCTCCTGGGTGCTGACCTCCTGGAGCAGCCACGAACGGCAGCTGACGAGCTCGTGTAGGTCAGGGCGGGCGAGCAGGTGGCCCGAGGTCGCCAGGTGCTGGGCCACGACCAGTCGCTCGAGGCGCTCGAGGGCGGCGTCTCCTGCACCGGCGGGCAGGTCGAGGTGGAGGTCGGTGGAGTGCAGGCCGCGCTCGGCGGCGCCGGCGGCGGCCTCGAGGAAAGGGGCGATGTCGAGCGCAGACTCCTGCCAGTCACCGCTGGCCACCTCGCCCAGCTCCCCGGCGATGCTCAGCAGCGACACCTCGCGCAACATGGCGTCGCCGGACTCGAGGGTCACCGGCAAGAGGTGCACCGGCGCCTGTCGCAGCACCACCGAGAAGGTGCTGCCCGCCCGGGACACGGGGCGACCGGAGCCATCCTCGCGTGCGTCGGGGTGCGTCCCCACCTCGAACCAGACGACCTTGCCGGCCCCGGTCGCCTCGGTGCCCCACCGGGCGGCCAGGGCCTCGACGAGGTCGAGCCCGCGCCCGGTGGTGGCATCCGCGCTGTAGTCGCAGATGTGCGGCTGGCGGGTGGAGCCGTCGGAGACCTCGACACGGAGCCACCCGGTGGTCGCTCGGACCCGCACCCCGATCGAGGTCCCGGCGTGGAGCACGGCGTTGGTGACGAGCTCGCTGACGAGGAGCACGCCGTGCTCGGCGAGGTCGGGCTCGAGGGGGGTGACGAGGTCGGCCACGGCCCGGCGCGCCCGTCCCGCCGACGACGCCTCGGGCGGGAGCGTGACGGACTCGTCGAGCTCGCTGCCCACCGTCATCGTGATCCTGTCCGGTCGAGAGCCATGCCGGGTGCGCCCGACGCGATCTTAGGGCGTGAGCAGCGGCGTCGAGGGCACATCGTCGCGCAACGGAAACCGCGAAGTTCGTTCACCGCAACA
This sequence comes from Iamia sp., assembly GCF_035575815.1. NCBI lineage: Bacteria > Bacillati > Actinomycetota > Acidimicrobiia > Acidimicrobiales > Iamiaceae > Iamia > Iamia sp. The sequence continues at coordinate 6,088 of NZ_DATLXO010000165.1, read as the reverse complement.
CGACCCGGGTAGAGCGACGCGGCTCCCCCGCCCACGAAAGGCCTCCACCGTGCTCTCATCCCTCCGTCCCCACCTCTCCGCACCCGCGGGCGAGCCCGTCGAGCAGTGGCAGGCGGGCGACGTGTGTTCGGAGTTCCGTGGCCTCGGCCTGGAGCTCCAGCTGATCGACGCGGTCGACGAGCGGGACCGGGCCCGCGCCGCCTCCGCCACCGACCTCCCCCGGCTCGAGGCCCGGGTCCGGTCCCTGCAGGACCAGCTGGTGGACCTCGGCGAATAGATCGATGTCCGTTGACCGGGCGCGCCGTGGCCGGCGTCTCACCACCCCGGACGGCCGCCCGCAGGAGGATGCGCCGCGCGCCGGTCGGCTCGCACCCCGGCGGGTCTCGGCGGTGCGGGGGGCCACAGTCGTCGCGACCGTCTGCGCCGCCGCGCTGGCCGGCTGCGGCTGGATCGGTGACGCCGAAGCCGCGCCCCAGGCGCCCGGTAGCGTGCCCGCGCCCGGTCAGATCGGGTGCCGGCACACCGACGCGAGGGGCCGATGGGATCACGCGGTGGCGAGGACGACATGGGTGGCGGATCCGTGGCCGGACGCCGGACGGCCGCGACCACACTGGCCGTGCTCGCCGTCGGCCTCCTCGCCACCGGGGCACTGGCCGTGGCCGCCCTCACGGCCCGTGAACGCAACGAGGACCGGCTGATCCGTCAGCGGACCCGGGAGGCCTCGGCGGTGCTGGCTTCCAACCTGCCCACCGTGGAGCTCACGCTGGCGTCGTCGGTCGAGGTCGCCGAGGAGACGAACGGGGACACGGCGTCGTTCCGCCGGCTGATGCAGCCGCTCGTGGCCGAGGGCGGCTCGTCATCGTCGGCGTCGTTGTGGGAGGTGACCGGCGGACGAGCCCGGCTCGTGGTCTTCGTCGGAGACCGGCCCGCACTGACCTCGGAGCCCGATGGCGAGGTCGCGTCGTACCTCGATCGCGCCGCTCGCTCGTCGGCGGTCGCGGTGGCCGACCTGCTCGATGCGGAGCCCGCCACCCTGGGCTACGCCTCCTCCTCGCCCCGCCGGGAGTCGCGCTACGTCACCTACGCCGAGGCCCGCCTCGAGGAGACCCGGTCCTCTTACGAGCGCGAGGACGAGGCGTTCGCCGACCTCGACCTCGCCGTGTACCTCGGCGAGTCCGAGCGGTCCGACCGGCTCATCGTCGCCACCATGCCTGACCTGCCGATCACAGGGCGGAGGGCCACCGCGTCGGCACCCTTCGGCGACACGACGCTGTTGTTGGTGGCATCACCCCGCGACGACCTGGGGGGCGAGCTCCTGGCCGTGCTCCCGTGGCTGATCGCCGCCGTGGGAGCCGTGGTGTCGATCGGCTACGCCGTGCTGGCCCTCCGCCTCCTCCGGCGTCGGTCCCACGCCGAGCACCTGGCGAGCGACAACGCCCGGCTCTACGGCGAGCAGCGCTCCGTCGCTCAGACCCTGCAGCGGAGCCTGTTGCCCGAGCGGCTCCCGGCCGTGCCCGGTCTCGAGCTGGCCGCCCGCTACGAGGCCGGCGTCGAGGGCCTCGACATCGGCGGCGACTGGTACGACGTCGTGCCCACCGGCGAGACCACGGTGCTGCTCGTCGTCGGCGACGTGTCGGGCCGGGGTCTCGGCGCGGCGACGGTGATGGCATCGCTCCGCTACGCGATCCGGGCCTACGCGATCGAGGGCCACGGGCCCGAGGTCATCCTCGAGAAGCTCGGACACCTCCTGCGCCTCGAGCGCGACGGACACTTCGCGACGGTTCTGTGTGCCACGGTCGACAGCGAGGCCCGCACCTTCACCGTCGCCAGCGCCGGTCACCCGCCGCCGCTCGTGGTGGAGGGCGACGCGGGACGCTTCCTCGACCTCCCGATCGGCGCCCCCGTCGGGGTGCCGGCGGAGGGCGGCGGCTACCTGTCGCGCTCGTTCACCTTCGACGCCGGGACGGCGTTGCTGGTCTTCACCGACGGGCTCTTCGAGCGCCGGGGTGAGGTCGTCGACGCGGGCCTCGAGCGTTTGCGCCAGACTGCCGGGCGGCACGAGGATTCCCTCGACGGCCTGCTCGGGGCGATCGTCGTCCGGATGGCTGCTGCGGGCACGCGAGACGACACTGCGATCCTGGGAGTGAGATGGCTGAGCTAGACGACGAGACGTGGCTCGACGTCACCGTCGAGCCGAGCACCGACCCGCGGGTCATCAGGGCCGCCGGCGAGCTCGACGCGTCGACGGCGGGCGGCCTCAGGGACGCGGTGGACGGTGTCGCCGCCGGGTCGCCCGAAACGCTGGTCTTCGACCTCGCAGGGGTGGAGTTCATCGACAGCTCCGGGTTGGCGGTGCTGCTGGAGGCGGCGGCGCGGATCCCGAAGGTGGTGATGAGGAGCCCGTCGGTGGCCGTGCTCCGAGTGGTGCAGGTGACCGGGGTCGACCACGTGCTGACGAGTGAGTGAGTGAGTGAGTGAGTGAGTGCCCTCAGATCGAACGTGAGTTCGTACTTTGCGCTACGTTCGGGTTCATGGTCCGCCGCGCCGACCCCGAACGGGTGCACACCGCGCGCCTGTGGGGGTCGGTCGCCCGGCTGCGCGACGTGTGGGCTCAGGATCCTGAGCAGGTGGCACGGGTGCGGGCGCAGTGGCCCGGCCTGGCCGACGCCATCGACCGCCTGGTCGAGCTGGTGCGCTGGGATCGCCGGTAGGCGGGACCGATCGGTGCGGGCCGCACCACTTGAGAGGCCGCGCCAGTAGGCACCGGCGGTGCGGTGCGGCGGGGGAGCGACCGCGATACTCCTCCCCCGGGACGCCGCTCCCGGCCCTGCGACCCCTGGAGACCACCCATGCGCACCCGAGCGACCGAGCTGGTCGGCATCGATGTCCCGATCTTCGCCTTCTCCCACTGCCGCGACGTGGTCGCGGCGGTGACCAACGCCGGCGGGTGCGGGGTGCTCGGCGCCGTCGCCCACAGCCCCGAGCAGCTCGACGTCGACCTGCGGTGGATCGAGGACCAGGTGAAGGGCAAGCCCTACGGGGTCGACCTGCTGGTGCCGGAGCGCTTCGTCGGCTACGAGGAGGGCGGCCTCGACGCCGACAGCCTTGCCGGCCTGCTGCCCGCCGAGCACGAGGCGTTCCTCGACGACCTGCTGACCCGGTTCGACGTGCCGCCCCTGCCCGACGGCGTGACATCCGGCCGAGGCATCGGTGGGATGCGCGTCGACCCCAAGAGCATGGCGCCGCTGCTCGACGTCTGCTTCGACCACCGACCCCGCCTGGTCGCCTCTGCTCTCGGACCGCCTCCCGCCCACTTCCTCGAGCGGGCCCACGCCGCCGACATCCCCGTCGCCGCCCTGGCCGGCACCGTGGCCCACGCCCGCCGTCACGCCGAGGCGGGCGCCGACATGATCGTGGCCCAGGGCACCGAGGCGGGCGGTCACACCGGTCAGATCGCCACCATGGTCCTGGTGCCCGACGTGGTCGACGCCGTGGGCGAGGTGCCGGTGCTCGCCGCCGGTGGCATCGGCAACGGTCGCCAGCTCGCGGCCGGGATGGCCCTCGGGGCCGACGGCGCGTGGTGCGGGTCGGTGTGGCTCACCACCGAGGAGGCCGAGGTGCCCCCGTTCATCAAGGACAAGTTCCTCGCCGCCGGGGCGGGCGACACCGTGCGGTCACGGTCGATGACCGGCAAGCCGGCCCGGATGCTGCGCACCGCGTGGACCGACGAGTGGGAGGATCCCGCGGGCCCCGGTCCGCTGCCCATGCCGATCCAGCCGCTGCTGATCGGTCCGGCCATGGCCCGCATCGGTCGGGTGGCCGCCGCGCCGGGCTCGGGCGCGAACCAGCTCGTCACCTACTTCGTCGGCCAGGTCGTCGGCAGCATGAACACCGTGCGCCCCACCCGGCGGGTGGTGCTCGAGATGGTCGACGAGTTCATCGACGCCGTGCAGCGCCTCGAGGGCTTCCTCCGGACCGACTGAGCTCGGAGAGGGTGTGGTGTCGGTGAGCGAGCGCCGCGAGGGGACCAGGAGGTGCGGGCTCTCTGACGGCGGAGCCGGCCGCGCTCATCGGCGCCCGGCGATCAGCACCCCGCTCGATGTGGCCCCCGACCGGACGAGGGTCCACCGGTGAGCCAAGCGGTCGCGGCGGGCGTGGTCGCCGGCGTCCTCGCCGTGTTCAGCCCCGCGTGGCGGCTCAGCCGAGGATGGGTGACCCTGGCCCACGAGCTGGGTCACGCCCTCTCCGCGATCGTGGCTGAGGGTCGGGTCCGACGCATCCGGGTCAGCTTCGACACCTCCGGGGTCACCGAGTGGTCCGGCGCGTCGGTCGAGCGGAGGATCCCCCGTGGGTTCGTGGCGTGGTGGGGCCACCCGGCGCCGGGCGCGCTGGCGGTGGGCCTCGCCGTCGGTGTCGGCCTCGGCCACGAGGTGGTGACCGCCGCGATCCTCGGCGGGCTCACCGCCGTCGTGGCCGTGGTCTGGGTCCGCAGCTGGTGGGGGCTGGTCGTCAGCGGCGTCCTCGGCGTCGCGGCGAGCCTGGCCGCCACGACCGGGGAGTCGGTGGCGGCGGGGGTGGTCTCGGCTGTGGCGGTGCTCTGGGCGCTCGGCGGGCTGCGGGCGGCGATCGCCTCGGCTCGCCACGTGCGCCGGAGCGACGGCTCCGACCAGGCCGTCCTGGCCGAGGTGTTGTGGCTGCCGGTCGCCTTCTGGGCGGTGACGATGATCGTGATCTCGGGTGCTGCCGTCGCCGCCACCGGCGCCCTGCTGCTCCCCGTGCTCACCACCTGACCGGCGGCGACCGGTGGCGCTCCGAGCAGGGACGGCGCGGCGCGCCCGGCGCGGCGGTACCGTCCGACGATGCCTGGCCTCGAGAGCGACCTCACCGTGGCCGTCACCGGCCCCACGGGCACGTTCGGCTTCGGCCTGATGCCCCTGCTGGAGGCCGACCCCCGCATCCGTCGGGTGGTGGGCATCGCCCGGCGTCCGTTCGACCCGGCCGCCCACGGCTGGTCGAAGATGGAGTACCGCCAGGGCGACGTGCGCGACGCCGAGGCGCTCACCGACGCGTTCGGTGGGGCCGATGTCGTGATGCACCTCGCCTTCTTGATCACCGGCACCGCCTCACGAGAGGTCACCCGCGAGGTCAACGTGGACGGCACGCTCAACGCCTTCAGGGCGGCGGCGGCGGCCGGGGCCCGCCGCTTCGTCTACGCCTCGTCGGTGGCGGCCTACGGCTTCCACCGCGACAACCCGGTGGGCATGACCGAGGACTGGCCGGCCCGGCCTGCGGCCCGGCTCTTCTACGCCCAGGAGAAGGCCGAGCTCGAGCAGCTGCTGGAGACCGCGTCGTCCTCGACCCCCGAGCTCGACCTCTACCTGCTGCGCCCACCGATCGTCCTCGGTCCCCACGCCATGGGGGCCAAGGACCTCCTGCCCGGTCCGCTCGGCGCGATCGGTCGCCGGGTCGCCCGGGCCGTCGACCGGTTGCCGGTCCCCCTCCCGGTGCCGACCCCGGACCTCCCGTTGCAGCTCATCCACGAGGAGGACGTCGGCCAGGCGTTCCTGCTCTGCGCCGTCGGTGCCGGGCCGCCCGGCACCTACAACCTCACCGGCGACGGTGTGCTCACCGGGCGCGACGTGGCCCGCGAGCTCGGACTGGCGCCGCTCGCCGTGCCGGCCCGGCTCGTGCAGGCCGCCGCGCGCGGCATCGCCGCCCTGCCCCTGCCGTCGTTCGTCCCTCCGGTCGTCGAGTGGGCCGAGGCCGCCACCCACCCGTCGATCATGGACGCCACCAAGGCCAAGGAGGTGCTCGGCTGGCGGCCCCGGTTCACCGGCCTCGAGGCCCTGCGGGCCACCCTCGGCGGGGACCGGAGCTAGCCCCCGCCTGGCCGCGAGCCGGCGGGTCAGGCCGCGGCCTGGTCACCCGGACTCGTCCGAACCGGTCACGGAATCGGGCGTCCCGGCCCCCGGATCCCCGACCAGTGGGCCGCAGCAGGTACTCGGCCTGCAGGGGGCGGCGGGACCAGGTGGCGCGCTACCGGGCGGCGAAGCTCGACGTGCCGGGCCGGTCGGGCTGCAGGGCGCAG
>NZ_DATLXO010000164.1:0-8890 GCF_035575815.1 Iamia sp. | reverse complement strand
CCTCGGCCTGGTCCGCGTGGACCGCCTCGGCTTCGCGCCCTACCTGCTCCTCATGTTCCTGGGTGCGGCGGGGCTGGCGGCCACGGCCCGGTTGTTCGGATGGGGCGACGACCCCCGGCGCGCGGCCATGCGCGTGGCCCTGGTGCCGGTGGCCACCACCTACGGGGTGATCCTCATCGACATCGTCTTGGGGGGCCGCCTCCAGATCAACACCGCCTTCGGGTACTCGCCGGTCATCGCCGGCCGCTTCGCCGGCTTCGGCAACCCGGCCTACGCGCTGTTCTCGATGGGTGCCCTGCTGCTGGCCTGCGGGCTCTGGGTCCTCTTCGGGGGCGACCAACCCGGGTCCCGTCGGCGGTGGCTGTTGGGGGCGATCATCGGCCTCTTCGCCGTCACGGTGGTCGTCGACGGCCATCCGGCCCTCGGCTCGGACGTCGGCGGCATCCTGTCGATCATCCCGGCCGCCTTCATCGTCGTGTGGCTGCTGCTGGGTCGCCGCCTCCGGCTGCGGGTGGTGCTGGCGAGCGGGTTAGTCACCGTGGCCACCGTCGCGGTGTTCGCGGCCATCGACCTGGGGCGTCCGGCCTCGGAGCAAACACACCTCGGACGCCTGGTGCGCTCCACGGTGGGCGACGACGGGCTGAGCGGGCTGCTGACCGTCGTCGAGCGCAAGGTGAACGCCAACCTCACGATCCTCACCTCGTCGGTCTGGACCTGGGCCATCCCGTTGGGGCTGCTCCTCCTCGTGCGCTTCACGTGGCGTCGACCGCAGCTGTTCGAGACCCACCTCGACGACGAGCCATCCACCCACGCCTCCCTCTGGGGCGGCATCACCCTGAGCGTCCTCGGCATGGCGGTGAACGACTCGGGCATCGCCGTGCCCGCAGTCATGTTCACCCTCTTCCTGCCCTTCGTCCTCTACCAGGCCCTGTCCCCGGCCGAGCTCCCCGTCGACGGTGGGCGGGGAGGCCCGGCCGAGAAGGCGGATGACGGGAGAGGCGACAGCCCCGGAGGCGAACCGGCCCCCGACGGCCAGACCGAGGCCCGGGACAGCCAGACCGACGCCCCCGACAGCAAGGACGATGCCGAGGAGGCCGGAGTCGCGGCCCGCCCATGATCGCCCTCGGTGCCTTCGCCGTGGCCGGGATGGCCGGTCTCGGCCTGTGGTTGGTGAGCCGCTCGATGTTCGCCGCGCCGGTCGTGCAACGCCGTAACATCAGGGGTGTCGACGTGCCCGTCGGGGTCGGGGTCGTGATGGTGATGGCCGCGGTGGCGGTCGAGGCCGCTCTCAGCCTGTTCGACGTCGCCGGGCGCGACGCCGGGGCCGCGGAGCTGGCCGGACGACGCGGCACCATGGTGGCCGCTCTGGGTTTCGGCCTGTTGGGCTTGCTGGACGACCTGGCTGCGGACGGCGACGACAAGGGGTTCCGCGGCCACCTCGTGAGCATGGGCCGGGGCCGGCTGACCACGGGCGGGGCCAAGCTGGTCGGAGGGGGGGCGGTGGCCGTCGTGGCCGTCACCACCGGGGGAGCCGTCTCCGTCCCGGAGGCGCTGGTGGGCGCGGCCGTCGTGGCTCTCGCCGCCAACCTGGGCAACCTCCTCGACCGGGCCCCGGGCCGTACCACGAAGGTAGCTCTCGTCGCCGGGGCCGTGCTCGTGGCGACGACGGCCGCGGGGGCGCGGTCGGCGCTGACCGGGACGGTCATCATCCTCGGCGCGGCGCTCGGACTGTTGGCGTTCGACCTGCGCGAACGCCTCATGTTGGGCGACGCCGGCGCCAACGTCCTCGGTGCTGCCCTCGGCCTGGGCGCCACCATCGCCGTGGGGCTGCGGGCCCAGGTCGTCCTGCTGGCCGTGCTCGTGGGACTCAACCTCGCGAGCGAGGCCGTGTCGTTCAGCCGGGTGATCGACAGGGTGCCACCGTTGCGGGTGCTGGACCGCTGCGGCCGGCTCCCCCTCGACGGCGACGGGCCGGCCGGGTCGTCCCGGGGCCGACGCCGACCGCGGTAGGGGCACCCCGGCCGCCCGACGCACGCACGGGTCCGGTCCGGGCGCGGTCAGGAGCGGGGCGGAGGGAGGTCGTCCATGCGGCCCGACTGCCACGCCCAGGCCGCCAGCTCGACCCGGTTGCGGGCGCCGAGCTTGGGCTGGAGGCTGGCCAGGTGCGTCTTCACCGTCGAGGGCGAGACGAACAGCCGCTCGCCCACCTCGGCGTTGGTGTGGCCCTGGGCGACGAGGCGCAGCACGTCGCCCTCCCGCTCGGTGAGCGGCTCGGCCGGCTCGACGGCGGCGCGCCGCGCCGACGCGCTGGCGCTCAGGTGGCGCAGCAGGCGGGACGTCACCTGGGGCGACACCAGGGCGTCGCCCCGGCCCGCCGCCCGCACGGCCTCGACGAGGAGCGCGGGCCCGGCATCCTTCAGCAGGAACCCGGTGGCCCCGTGCAGGAGGGCGGCGTGGACGTACTCGTCGAGGTCGAAGGTGACCACGACGATGCGCTGCGGCTCGGCGACCTCGGGTCCCGCCAGCAGGCGGGTGGCCTCCAGGCCGTCGAGCGTGGGCATGCGGATGTCGAGCAGGGCGACGTCGGGGCGCAGGCGCCGGCACAGGTCCACGGCGGTCCGGCCGTCAGCGGCCTCGCCGACCACGGTGATGTCGTCCTCGGCCTCGAGGATCATGCGGAACCCGGTGCGCACCATCTCCTGGTCGTCGGCCAAGACCACCCGGATGGTCACGTTGGCGACGCCTGATCGAGGGGGTACCACGCCTGTACGCGCCAGCCGTGGTCCGGCGGCGCAGCCGGCCCGGCGACGAGGGCGCCGCCGAGGGCCTCGGCCCGCTCGGCCATGCCGACCAGGCCGAAGGAGGTGCCGGGGGGCGTCCGGTCCGGGCCGCCCACCGGCTGGCACCCGTCGTCGGAGACGGTGACGACGAGGGTGTCGCCGTGGACCCGGACGTCGACCTCCGCCCGGGTCGCCCCGTGCGCGTGGCGGTGGACGTTGGTGAGCGACTCCTGCACGATCCGATGGGTGGAGGCCGCCGCCGCGCCCCGGGCGACGGCCCCGGCCCGCGGCTCGACCCGGAGGTGCACCGGGAGGCCGGCGGCGTCGCTGCGCACGGCGAGGTCCTCGAGGCCGGACAGCCCGACCGGTGGGATGGTGGGTGCCACGTCGGCCCCGTCGGTGTCGCGCAACGACCCCACCATGGCCCGCATCGCCGCCAGGGCGTCCTTGCCCGCTCCTTCGATCTGCTCCAGGGCCCGGTCCGCGGCCCGCGGATCGCGGTCGGCGACCACCCGGGCGGCCTGGGCCTGCACGACGATGCCGGTCACGAAGTGCGCCACCATGTCGTGGAGCTCGCGCGCCAGGTCGAGGCGCTCGTCGCGGCGCGCCGCTTCGGCGGTGACCGCCTGGCGGTCATCGAGCTGCCGGAGGTAGATGCCCACCCCGACGCCCGCGGCGCCGAGCCCGCCGAAGATGACCAGGAGGACGCGCAGCACCCTCACGTCGGAGCTCCAGGTGAGCAGCCCGAGCGTGGCCACCGCGCCCGCTGCGACCAGGCCCGCGGCCCACGGGATCGGCTGGCGGCGCACGACCACGGTGAGGACCGCAGCGAGGGCGACGACGGCGGAGGTGGGCGGCACGGCCTCGGCCGAGGTCGTCGCCTTCACGACGGTGGAGACGAGGAGCACGGCGACGAGCCCGAGGAGGGCGCACCGTGGCGCCCCGCGCCGGAGGGCGACGGCCGTGAGGGCGGATCCGCCGCCCACCAGGATGAGCCCGTATCCGGTCCGGCCCTGGGCCGCGGCCAGGTCGGCCAGGGCGAAGAGGCCGACGACGCCGACGACGACGGCATCGGCGGCCCACGGCAGCATCCGCAGCACGCGACGCCAGAGGTCGTCGAGGGCCGCGCCGAGCCCCGGCCCTCCGGCGAGCGGGGGCGACGGCGACGCCTCGGGCGCATCCCACGGCGTCGGATCGTCGCCGGTCACGACCCCGATGTTGCGGACATCCGTCCCGGACCGGCTCGGCCGATCGGCCAGAGAGATGGGGCCGAACGGCCGAGGGGAGGTGGCCACGGAGCCGATGCGCGGCGTGTCGGTCCCGCGGATGCTGGGCGTCATGGACACCCCCACATCGCTCGACACTCGTTCCCCCCCACGGCCACCCCGGGCCGACGGCCGCCGACCGAGGCGGGCGGAGACGGCACCGCGGCACTGCGTGGACGCGACCTGTGGCGCCACTTCGGTGACGTCACCGCCCTCGCCGGGGTCGACATTGCCATCGGTCGGGGCGAGGCGGTGGCCGCCATGGGCCCGAGCGGGTCCGGGAAGACGACCCTGCTGCACTGCCTCGCCGGCATCGAGCGTCCCGACCGGGGCGAGGTGTGGCTGGGCGAGCAGCGGATCGACCGGCTCGGGGAGCGGGCTCGGACCCGCCTGCGGGCCCGCCGGCTCGGCTTCGTCTTCCAGTCCGATCAGCTCGTACCCGAGCTGCCGGCGATCGAGAACGTAGCCCTGCCCCTGATGCTCGACGGCCACCCGCGCCGGGTGGCGGTGGCCGAGGCCCGGCGCTGGTTCGGGCCGCTCGGCCTGGACGGGCTCGAGCGCCGCCGGCCCGGAGAGCTCTCCGGCGGCCAGGCCCAGCGGGTGGCCATCGCCCGCGCCCTCGTCGCCCGGCCCGCGGCGGTGTTCGCCGACGAGCCCACCGCCGCCCTCGATCGGGCGGCCGGAGCGGGCGTGATGGACCTGTTGGTCGGGTCCACGCGTGGCTCGGGCGCCGCCCTCCTCGTCGTCACCCACGACCCGGAGGTGGCTGCGGCGTGCGATCGCACGCTCCAGCTCCGGGACGGGACCGTGGTCGGGGTGGGAGAGCGATGATGCGCGTCCTCCGCCTCACGGCCCTCCTCTGCCTGCGGGGCGGCCGGCGGCAGCGGACGGTGCTGGTCCTCACCGTCGCCGGCGTGCTCGGCGCCACCGCCCTCGGCCTGCTGGCGCTGTCGGTCAGCCCCGCGCTCGGTGCGCGGGGCGACCGTGTGGCCTGGCGCACGCCCACCCCCGCCGCCGGACCGGCGACCGCGGTGCAGCAACGCCGCGACGACGTGGTCCGCGGGGACACGATCGACGTGGTCGTGCTGGCCCCCACCGGCGCGGGCACCGTCCCCACCCCGCCGGGCCTCGACCGTGCCCCCGGACCGGGTGAGGTCGCGGTGTCGCCGGCCCTCGCCGCGTTGCTTCGCACCCTGCCGGACGACGTGCTCGGTGACCGCTACTCGGCCCGCTCGGCGTCAGTCGTCGCGTGACGGGACGCTGGCCCCGCCTGGTGCGGCTGCTCAGCGTCCCGGTGGCGTGGGCCGTCCTGCTCGCCGCCGCCTCGTCGATGCGCGACGGCGGCGGGCCGCTCGGTGCCCTGGTCGGGCTGGGTGCCGTCATCGGCACGCTCGCGGTGGTGGGACCGTGGGTGACGTGGGTGATCGGGGCCGTGCTGACGGGCGTGAGCCGGGGGCCGGCGATGCTCTTGGCCGGCCGGAGCATCACCGACGACCCCCGAGGCACCTATCGGACGATCAGCGGCATGGTGCTGGCCGGGCTCATTGCCGGCTTCCTGTTCGCCATCATCCCGACGATCAGCCACGAAGACGCCCTCGAGCGATCGGCCGGCGCGGCGCGCCAGGCCACCTACTACGCGTACGGATCGTCGGCCGACGCCAAGGCCGACGCCATCGAGGTCGCGGTGGTGGCGGCCGAGCCCCGGGTGACGATCGAGCGCGACACCGGGGACGCAGCGGGGTCAGGCCGCCACGTGTCCGGGACGATCCGCCTCGGCGAGGGCGTCGGCCTCGACCGGGTCCGCACCGCCGTCGCCGTGGCCGACCCGGAGGCCGACCTCTCCTCGCCGGACGACGTCCGCGGCGAGACCCGGGTCCTGCTCGACGACCTGGGCCGGGCCAGTGTGGTGATGTCGCGCGCCGCGTTGGCGATGGCCGCGGCGTCGACGGCGATCGGATCCGCGGCGTCGATCTTCGACCAGCGCACGACCCTGGCCCGCCTCCGCCTGGTCGGCACCCCCATAGCAACGCTCCAGCGGGCCCGCCGTTGGCAGGCGGTGGTGCCCCTGACGGCAGCCACCGTGGGGGCCATGGCGAGCGGCGCCGCCGCCGGGCTGACGATGATGGCCGCCTTCGGGGCGGAGGACGAGCTGGTGGGCGCGCCCGACGTCAGGAGCATGGCCCTGCTCGGGCTGGCCGCGGTGGTCGCCGGCTTGGGCGCCGTCGCCCTCACCCGTCCCGTCCTGGTCGCCACCAGCCGCGGCACGCCTCGGGAGTGACGGCGCCGGTCGACGCCCGGGGCGGCCGGTCGGGTCGTCGCCGGCCGCGCCATCCGCCGGGGACGACAGCCCGCCGCGGTAGGGTGCACTCCCGTGGCCGTCACGGATCCCCCGCCCTTCCCGCCGCCGGCTCCGGGCCCCCGGCCCGCCGGGCCCACCGCGGGGAAGGTGCGTCGATGACCAAGCACGTGTTCGTCACCGGTGGCGTGGCCTCCTCGCTGGGCAAGGGCATCAGCGCGTCGTCGCTCGGTCGTCTGCTCAAGGCCCGGGGCCTGCGGGTCACCATGCAGAAGCTCGACCCCTACATCAACGTCGACCCCGGCACCATGAACCCCTTCGAGCACGGCGAGGTGTTCGTCACCGACGACGGCGGCGAGACCGACCTCGACCTCGGCCACTACGAGCGCTTCATCGACGAGAACCTGTCCCGGGCGTCCAACGCCACCACGGGTTCGATCTACTCGACGGTGCTGGCCCAGGAGCGGCGCGGGGACTACCTGGGGCGCACCGTGCAGGTCATCCCCCACATCACCGATGAGATCAAGCGCCGCATCCGCACCCTCGCCTCCGACGACGTCGACGTGGTCATCACCGAGATCGGCGGCACCGTCGGCGACATCGAGATCCTGCCGTTCCTCGAGGCCATCCGGCAGTTCCGCCTCGACGTCGGCCGCGACAACGTCTGTTACATCCACGTCACCCTGGTGCCGTTCATCGGTCCCGCGGCCGAGCAGAAGACCAAGCCCACCCAGCACTCGGTCACCGAGCTGCGCAGCCGGGGCATCCAGCCCGACCTCATCGTGTGTCGGAGCGAGGCGCCCATCTCCGACGGCTTGAAGCGCAAGATCTCCTCGCTCTGCGACGTGCAGCCCTCGGGCGTGGTCAACGCGGCCGACGCCGGCAACCTCTATGAGGTCCCTCTCATCCTCCACGACGAGGGGTTCGACGCCGAGGTGTGCCAGGTGCTGCGGCTCGAGGCCCCGGACCCGGACCTGACCGAGTGGAGGGCCCTCGTCGACCGCATCGAGGCGGCCGACCGCACGGTGCGCATCGGCATCATCGGCAAGTACGTCAGCCTCCCCGACGCCTACCTCTCGGTGGTCGAGGCGACCCGCCACGGCGGGTTCCACCACGGCGCCCGGGTGCAGATCGACTGGATCCAGGCCGAGGAGGTCGAGGGCCTGATGGCCAGCAGCCGCCTGGCCGACCTCGACGCCATGGTGATCCCCGGTGGCTTCGGCGAGCGGGGCACCGAGGGCAAGATCGCCGCCGCCGGCTTCGCCCGCGAGAACGAGATCCCGTGCCTGGGCCTGTGCCTGGGCCTGCACATGATGGTCGCGGACTACGCCCGCAACGTGCTCGGCCTGCCCGGGGCCAACAGTCGCGAGATGGACCCCTCGACCTCCTACCCGGTGATCGATCTCATGGACGACCAGCGCGACGTCACCGACAAGGGGGGCACCATGCGCCTCGGGGCCTACGTCGCCGAGCTCGAGCCGGGTTCCCAGGTCGCGGCGATCTACGGGCGCACCGTGGTCTCCGAGCGCCACCGCCACCGCTACGAGTTCAACCCTCGCCTGCGCCACCACTTCGACGGCTCCGCCCTGCGGCTCTCGGGCACCTCGCCCGACCGTCGGCTGGTCGAGTTCGTCGAGCTCACCGATCACCCGTTCTGGATCGCCACCCAGGCGCACCCCGAGCTCAAGAGCCGCCCCAACCGGGCCGCGCCGCTCTTCCGGGAGCTGGTGGGCGCGGCGCTCGAGCGGGCCGAGGCCCGCAACCCCCACCTCTTCGACGCGGATCGCATCGACACCGTGCCCCGACCCGCCCCGGTCACCCGCGCCGTGGGGTCCACCGAGCCGCTCGTCGACGTGACCGGCGCAGGCGTCCGCACCTCCGCCCCGCCCTCGAGCTGAGGGGTGGTCACCGCGGCGCCGGCGACGGGCGGATCGGGAGGGTTCCGGTACCTCGGTGAGGAGGAGATCGCCCGGTTGCACCGCGTCACCGTGGTCCGGGCCCGCTTCGCCGCGCCCGACGGCACCGAGTTCACCCGCGACGTCATCCGCGACAAGACGGTGGTGGCCGTCGTGCCGCTGCTCGACGACGGCGAGACGGTGCTGATGGTCCGCCAGTACCGGGGGCCGATCGACGCCCTCCTGCTCGAGATCCCCGCCGGGCTGTGCGACGTCGAGGGCGAGGACGACCCGGAGATCACCGCCCAGCGCGAGCTGGCCGAGGAGATCGGGATGCGGGCCGATCACCTCCACCTGCTGGCCCGGGTCCACCCGGCGGCAGGGCTGACGGACTGTTCCGAGCACCTCTTCCTCGGCACCGGCCTCACTGCGGTGGGCCTGGATCGCCAGGGCCCCGAGGAGGCGCACATGACGATCGAGCGGCTCTCGCTCCGCTCGGTCCCGCGACTCATCGCGGAGGGCGCCCTCACCGACGCCAAGTCGTTGATCGGCCTCCTCGCGGCGTGCGAGCACCTCGGCCTGCGGTGATGGGCGCGCCGGGCGGTCCCGCGCCGCCCGCCGCGGCCGACGCGGCCGACGGAGCCGACGGAGCCG
>NZ_DATLXO010000163.1:0-13065 GCF_035575815.1 Iamia sp. | reverse complement strand
ACCAACACCGGCCCATCACCCTCACCCCTCGCGCCCCCACACCACCACACGACGAAGCCACCAGGCCCCTCACGACGATCAGCACGAATTCAAGCCAGACATGAACCCCGCCCACGAACACCTCGCGGATCTAGGTCTGACATGCCAGACGGTCAGATCTGGCGCCCTGGCGTGTCAGAACCGCGGAGACGGGACCCGCCGATGTGACGGCGTGGCGGGGGCGAGCGTCCCGGGTCCGGAGGTCCGGCTGAGGCTCAGCCTCGGCCGAGCACCCGGTCGACCGCGATCTCGACGGCCACCCGGTCGCGTCGCTCACCGGGCTGTCGGTAGCGCTCGGCGTAGCGCCGGACCGCCTCGGCCACCCGGTCGGGGTCAGAGGTCACCGTCGCCGGACCCTCGAGGGTGAGCCAGCGCCCCCCGTCGACCTGGCTGACCGCCGCCCGCCTGCCCGGGGCGGCGAGGAGGTTCCGCGCCTTCTTGCTCGGTGCGAAGGAGATCACCCGCGCCAGGCGCGCCTCGGGGTCCCAGGTGAACCCCACGGCGACGACGTGGGGCGAGCCGTCGGGGCGCAGGGTGGTGAGCGTGGCCAGGTGGCGCTCGGTGAGGAACGTCGCGACCTCGGTGGGCAGGGCGGAGGGGTCTAGGCCCACGGTCACTCCACGGTGATGGCGTCGAGCACGTTGAGGCGCGCCGCGCGCCAGGCCGGCACCAGCGACGCGATCACGCCGATCATCACCGCGATGACGAGCACCGCGACCACGAAGAACGGCGGCACCGTGATCTCGAGCGGATCGATCGTGTCGCGCTGGGTGCTGACCACGGCCACGCCCCCGGCGATCCCGACGGCCAGGCCCAGCACGGTGCCGAGCAGGGTGAGCACGACCGATTCGGCGCAGATCGCCCCGGCCATCTGCCGGCGCGTCGCGCCCACGGCGCGCAGCAGCCCGATCTCCCGCGTCCGCTCGAACACCGAGAGGGCCAGGGTGATGGTCACGCCGAGGGCGCCGATGACCAGGGCCAGGCCCAGGAGCACGGTGAAGAGCCCCAGCACGACGATCAGCTGGCCGTTGGCGTCGTCCTTGATCTGCTCCTTGTCGCGGACCTCTGAGGACGGGAACGCCTCGGCCTCGTCCTCGACCACCCGGCGCAGGTCGTCGAGGGCGACGCCTTCGGCACCCGTCACCACCGCCCGGGTGAGGAACTGGCTGTTGGCCGGGAAGTGCTCGGCGAAGACCTCGTCGGACACGAGGTAGTGCGAGTCGGGGTCGCCGCCGGCGACGATGTTGCCGTCGGAGTAGATGGCGGCCACGGTGAGCACGCCGGTCATGCCGTCGGGGTAGGTCACCTCGAGCTGCGTGCCGATGCCCCACGCCGCGATGCGGGCGGTGCCGCGATCGATCGCGATCTCGTCGGGCGCCATGGCGGCCAGGTCACCCTCGACGCCCTGGAGGTCGAAGTTGGCCTCGACGCCCGGTGGGTTGACGCCGTAGATGATCCGGCTCGTCCCGTCGATCTGGATCTGCCCCCGCTGCACGCCGGTGACGGCCGCGACCTCGTCCCGGGCGGCGAGCTCGTCGACCAGCGACGGTCCGATGAGCGAGAAGCCGTTGGCCCCGCCGACCTCGAGGTCGGCCTTCAGGTACCGGTCGGTCGCGGCGTTGAGCGATGAGTTGAACGACAGCACGAAGATGGCGAAGAACGTGATGATCGTGACCGCCAGCGTCAGGGCCGCTGCCGTGCCCGCTGATCGCTTCGGGTTGCGCCGGGCGTTGTCCCGCCCCAGCGTCCCCGAGATGCCGAGGAGCTTGAGCGGTGCGCCGAGCACCTGGGCGATCACGGGCACGATGAAGGGCCCGAGGGTGATCACGCCGGCGAAGAGGATCGCCGTACCGAACGCGGCGCTGCCGAGCGAACGGTCGGCACTGCCGTTGACCATGGCCGCGATGCCGAGGACGGAGATGACGACGCCGACCACCAGGCGCGGGATCGAGCGCGCGGCGTCGTCGGTGGCTGCCTCGCGGAGCGCGGCGATGGGCGCCACCCGGCTGGCCCGGAGCGCCGGCACCACGGAGGAGACCACGGTGATGACGGTGCCGACCAGGATCGACACCAGCACCGTGCGGGGGGCGATGACCGTGTTCGTCGTGGGCAGGTCGAGGCCGATCGCCGACGCCCCGGCCTGGAGCAGGAGGGCGAGGGCGATGCCGCCCAGCAGCCCGAGCAACGACGCGACCAGCCCGATGGCGGCCGACTCGGCGATGACCGACCACAGCACCTGGGAGCGGCTCGAGCCCATCGCCCGCAGCAGGGCGAGCTCTCGCACCCGCTGGCCGATGATGATGCCGAAGGTGTTGTAGATCAAGAACGCGCCCGCGACCAGCGAGACGAGGGCGAACACGGTGAGCGCGATCCGGAGCTGGTCGATGATCGAGGTGATGCTCTCCTGTTGGTCCTTGGTGCTCTCCTCGGCCGTGATCACCTCCACGTTGTCGGGTAGCACCTGCCCGACGCGATCGACGACCTCCTCCTGGCCCACCCCGTCGTCGGCCACGACGTAGATGCTCTGCACCCGGCCTCCGACGGCGAAGCGCTCGAGCGACGTCGCCGTGTCGGCGAGGATGAAGCTGGCCCCGGCGAGGTTGCCACTCGAACCGAAGCGGGCCGTGCCGGACATGGTGAAGTCGAACGTGCCGTTGATCGTCTGGACCCGCACCGGGTCACCCACGGACAGCTCGGCCTGATCCGCGGTCGTCTGGTCGACGACCGCCTCGTCGGGGCCCTCGGGCGCGGCGCCGTCGACGATGTCGAAGCCGTCGATCTCGGGCACACCGGTCCAGTTGGCGGCGAAGGTGGGGGCCCCGCCCATGGTGAGCGGCTCGTTCTGCTCGTCGAGGAGGGTGCCGATGGTGAACACGGTGGGCTCAGCCTTGGCCACGCCGTCGACCCCCTGGATCTCCTCGGTCAGGGCGGGGTCGATGTCGGGCCGCTGGGCGCTGCCGTCGGGCCCGGTGGACTCGAACGCGCTCTGGCCCTGCACCACGGCGTCGATGCGGGCGTTGGCCTCGGAGAACACCTCGTCGAAGGTCTTGGCGATGGTGTCGGTGAGCACGAAGGTGCCCGACATGAACGCCACGCCCAGAGCGATGGCGAACGCGGTGAGGAGGGTCCGGAACTTGTGGCCCAGGAGGTTCTTGACGGCCACCTTGAACACGGTCAGCCGCCGAGGGACTTGAGCTGGTCGAGGACCTTCCCCTCAGTCGGCCCCTCCATCTGATCGACGATGCGCCCGTCGGCCAGGAACAGCACCCGATCCGCGTAGGCCGCGGCCGACGGCTCGTGGGTGACCATCACGATCGTCTGACCGACGTCGTCGACGGCGGAGCGCATGAAGCCGAGGATCTCGGTACTGGCCCGGGAGTCGAGGTTGCCGGTCGGCTCGTCGGCGAAGATGATGTCGGGGCGCTGGGCGAGAGCGCGAGCCACCGCAACGCGCTGCTGCTGGCCGCCGGAGAGCTCGCTGGGCCGGTGCTTGAGGCGGTCACCGAGGCCGACGGTGCCCACGACCCGGTCGAACCAGGCCCGATCGGCGGCCTTCCCGCCCAGGGTGGTGGGCAGGGTGATGTTCTCCTCGGCGGTGAGCGTCGGGATCAGGTTGTAGGCCTGGAAGATGAAGCCGATGCGCTCCCGGCGCAGCAGGGTGAGCTCCTTGTCCGACAGGGTCGAGAGGTCCGTGTCGCCGATGAGGATGCGACCGGAGCTGAGCGTGTCGAGCCCGGCGAGGCAGTGCATGAGGGTCGACTTGCCCGACCCTGAGGGGCCCATGACCGCGGTGTAGCGACCGCCCTCGATGTCGACGTCGACCTCGGCGAGGGCCCACACGGCGGTGTCACCCCGCCCGTAGTACTTGCTGGCCTGCTGGGCTCGGGCCACGACCGTGGGCGCGGCGACGGGTGCGGCGTTCGACATGGGAACCTCGGGTTCGGCGCAGGGAGGCGGAGGAGGGCGACCCGACAGGGAGGGGATCGGCCGCCGCCGACCCTACCCAACGCCATCGGCCCCGATCACGCCCTTCGAGCCGGAGGGAGCGGGATCACGTCGAGCCCGGGGGCTTCGGTCTCAGGTCACTCCACCGTCACCGCGTCGAGCACGTCCATGCGGGCCGCCCGCCACCCCGGGATGAGCGAGGCGCCCACCCCGATGACCACGGCGAGCAGCAGCACGCCGATGACGAAGGTGGGGGAGACCGAGATGCGCAGCGTGTCGATGGTGTCGCGCTGGGCCCGCATGACCGCGACGCCGCCGGCGATGCCGATCAACAGCCCGAGGATGGTGCCGAGCAGGGTCAAGACGATGGACTCGCCGCAGATCGACCCCGCGATCTGTCGGCGGGTGGCCCCGACGGCCCGGAGGAGGCCGATCTCGCGCGTCCGCTCGAAGACCGAGAGGGCCAAGGTGATGGCCACGCCCAGCGCGCCGATGACGAGGGCCAGGGCCAGCAGGGCGAAGAAGATGGCCAGCGAGAAGCTGAGCTGGCGGTTGTTGTGCTCCTTGATCTCCTCGACGTCGCGCACCTCGGCTGCGGGGTAGGCCTCGACCTGCTCCTCGGTCACGGCGCGCAGCTCGGTGACCCCGACCCCATCGGCGGCGGTCACGTCGACCCGGTTGATGAGCTGGCCGATGCCCGGGAACTGCTCGCGGAACACCTCGTCGGAGACGAGGTAGTGGCCGTCGGAGTGCTGGGCGACGATGCTGCCGTTGGCGTAGATGGCCCCGACGGTCAGGGTCGCGGTCTCGCCGCTGGGGAACGTCACGTCGATGTCGTCGCCGATCGCCCATCCCTGCTCGGTGGCGGTCACCTGGTCGATGGCGATCTCCTCGGGGCCGAGGGCGGTGATGTCGCCCTCGGTCGCGCCCAGGTCGAAGACCTGATCGAGGCCCTCGAAGCGGACGCCGTACACGGGGCGGGTCGCGCCGTCGATCTCCAGGCTGCCGCGCTGGATGCCGGTCACGGCGGCGACCTCGGGAGCCTCGGCGAGGTCGTCGACCAGCTGCGGGCCCAGGCTGGGGAACCCGAAGCCGGCCCCGATGACCTCGATGTCGCCCTCGAAGTCCTCGTCGATCGAGGCGTTGATCGACTTGCCGAACGAGAGGGCGAACACGGCGATGAACGTGATCAGCGTGACCGACAACATGAGCGCCGCAGCGGTGCCCGCCGAGCGCTTCGGGCTGCGCCGGGCGTTGTCGCGCCCGATCGTGCCGGTGACGCCGAAGAGGCGCAGCGGGGCGCCGATGAGCCCGGTCAGCGGCGGCACGAGGAACGGACCGAAGACGACCACGCCGGCGAAGAGCAGCACGGTGCCGGCCCCGGCCTGGATGATGGCGCTCTCACCGGTGCCCTGGGACCCCACCACGAGGGCCACGATGCCACCGACGACGAGGACCGCACCGATGCCGAGGCGGACCGGCGAGCGGGGCGCCTCGTCGATCGCGTTCTCGCGGAGGGCGGCGACGGGGGCCACCTGGCTGGCCCGCCGGGCGGGGACGATGCTGCAGAGCACCGACACCACCACGCCGACGAGGATCGACACCACGATGGTGCGGGGCAGCACCACCGGCGCGGTGCCCGGCTCGCCCAGCCCGGTCGTGGCCAGGAGGCTCTGGAGCCCGACGGCGAGCACGATGCCGCCGAGCAGGCCCATGACCGATGCGATCAAGCCGATGGCCCCGGCTTCGAGCACGACCGACGAGAGCACCTGGCGGCGGCTCGAGCCGAGCGCCCGCAGCAGGGCCAGCTCGCGCACCCGCTGGCCGATGATGATGCCGAAGGTGTTGTAGATGAGGAACGCGCCGGCGGCGAGGGCGATGGCGGCGAAGACCGTGAGGAAGACCCGGATCGTGTCGACGAACTCGCCGATGGCATCCTCGGCCTCCTCGGTCGCCTCGGTGGCGGTGATGGCCTCGGTGCCCTCGGGGAGCTCGGGCTCGATGCGGTCGACCAGCTCGGGTTCGGTGAGCCCCTCCTCGGCGATGACGGCGACGTTCTGGATCTGGCCCCCGATGCCGAAGGTGTCGATGGCCGCCTCGGTCTCCATCATCACGAAGCTGGCGCCGCCGAGGTTCCCGGTCTCGCCGTACCGGACGATGCCGACCAGCTCCAGCTCGACCTTGCCCTGGATGGTCTGGACGCCGATGGTCTCGCCGACCTCGAACCCTCCGGCCTCGGCCGTCAGCTCGTCGACGACGGCCTCCGTCGCGCCCTCCGGCTCCTGGCCCTCCTCCACCGTGAACACGTCGATGGCCGGGTTGCCGGTCCAGTTGGCCCCGAACGAGGGCGCACCCCCCTGGTTGAGCGGTCCTCCGTCGTCGTCCAGCACCGAGCCGATGCTCTGGACGACCGGCTCGGCGGTGGCGACGCCGTCGACCTTGCGCACCACATCGACGACCGACGGGTCGAGGTCGGGGCGCTGCGGGCCGCCGTCGAACGACGAGGCCTCGAACGCGCTCTCACCTCGCACCTGGGCGTCGAGACCGGCGAAGGCGTCGGTGAAGATCGTGTCGAACGAGGACGAGACGGTGTCGGTGAGCACGAACGTGCCGGCCATGAACCCGACGCCGAGGGCGACGGCGATGGCGGTGAACAGGGCGCGGAGCTTGTGGCCCAGCAGGTTCTTGCGCGCGACCTTGAACACGGTCAGCCTCCGAGGGACGTCAGGCGGTCGAACACGCTCTCGGCGGTGGGCTGCTCCATCTGGTCGACGACGACGACGCCGACGATGGTCTGGCCGACATCGTCGACCGTCGTGGGCGCGACGACGGGTGCGGCGTTCGACATGGGACCTCGGGTTCGGCGCAGGGGGGCGGAGGCGGGCGACCCGCGGGGGAGGGATCGGCCGCCGCCGACGTTACCCAATGCTGTCGCCGCCCACGACCGGGAATCGGCCACCGGGGAGGACACCGGCGCTCGAAGGGCGAACGTCGGTCGCCGCCCTCGGTAGCCTCACGTCGTGGTGTGCACGCAGTGCGGAGCGGAGGTGCCGGCCGGCGCCCGGTTCTGCCCGTCCTGCGGTCACCCCACCGCGGCCCCCGGCGACCAGCGCCGGGTCGTCACCGTGCTCTTCGCTGACATCGTCGGGTTCACCACCCTGTCCGAGACCCTCGATCCCGAGCGGGTGAAGCGCCTGGTCGACTCCTGGTTCGAGCGCCTCGTCACCGACATCGCCGAGTTCGGCGGCCGGGTCGACAAGATCATCGGCGACGGCATCCTGGCCCTCTTCGGGGCTCCCGTCGCCCACGAGGACGACGCCGAGCGCGCCGTCCGGGCCGCCCTGCGCATGCAGGAGACGCTCGCCACCATGTCCGAGCGGGCCGTCGGCCTCGCCGGCGAGCGCTCGCCGAAGGTGCAGATGCGCATCGGCGTCAACACCGGGGAGGTGCTCGTGGGCGCCCTGCGCGCCGATGGCGCCACCACCGCGATGGGTGACGTGGTCAACACCGCCAGCCGGCTCCAGACCGCGGCCCGCCCCGGCGAGGTGCTGATCGGCCCCACCACCCACGTCCTGACCGCCCACGCCATCGGCTCCGAGCGGCGCGGCATGCTCACCGCCCGCGGCCGCGACGCGCCGGTCGAGGCCTGGTCGGCCACCTGCGCCCTGCTCCCGCCCGGGCAGCGCCCGGCGCGGGACCACACCCCGCTCGTGGGCCGCGACCGCGAGCTCAGCCTCCTCGACGCCGCGGTGGCCGCCGCCCTCGGGCACTCCCGGGCCCTGGTGAGCGTCGTGGTGGGCGACACCGGGGTCGGCAAGACCCGCCTCGTGCGCGAGGCGGCCGAGCGGCTGGCGGGAGGCCGCGACCTGCTCGTGCTCGAAGGCCGCTGCGTGCCCTACGGCGAGGCCAACGTGTGGTGGCCCCTCGCCGAAGCGCTCCACGGTGAGTGCGACGTCGACCCGACCTCCGACCTCTCCGAGGTCCACGACGCGGTGTGGGCCCGGGTCGCCGCCGCCCTCGGCGACGACGCCGCGGAGGACCACGTCGATCGCACCACCGCCGGGCTCCTCGTGCTCATGGGCCACGACACATCGGGCGGCGGCCAGGACCCGGGCCGCGCCCGTGAGGCGGCCGTCGATGCGTTCATCGACTTCGTCGAGGGCCACGCCCGGCGCCGACCCGTGGTGCTGCTGCTTTCCGACATCCACTGGGCCGACGACGACCTCCTGGTGTTGCTCGAGACCCTGTTGGGCCGCCTCGCCCGCTGCCCGCTGGTGATCCTCGCCACCGCCCGCCAGGCCGTGCGCGAGCGCTGGACGCCGCCGCCGGGCCGTCACGACACGCTGGTGATCAACCTCGACCCGCTCGAGGACGGTCCCGCCGGTGAGCTGCTCGATGCCCTCCACGGCGGCGAGGTGCCCGAGGAGCTGCGCGCCGATCTGCTCGCCCGCAGCGGCGGCAACCCGTTCTTCCTCGAGGAGCTCGTCGCCTACGTCGACGCCGCGGCGCCCGGCGCGGCCCGACGCGGCCTGCCCGACACGCTCCGCGGCATCGTGGCCGCCCGCCTCGACGCCCTCGGCCCCGACGAGTGCGACGTGCTCACCGACGCCGCGGTCATCGGCCGCCGAGGGCCGATCCATGCGCTGGGCGAGATGGCCGCGGAGATGGGCCGCGCCGTCGACGTCGAGGCGGTCGTGACCCGCCTGGCCGCCAACGAGCTGCTCGACATCGAGGGTCGGTACTGGGAGTTCCGCTCCGAGATCGCGCGGGAGGTCGCCTACGCGACGCTGCCCAAGGCTGACCGGGCCAAGCGCCACGCCGGCATCGCAGCCTGGCTCGAGGCCAGGGCCACCGAGGACCTCGACGGCGCCGTCGACCTCGACGCGCTGCGGGCCGAGGAGCTCATCGCCGGGACACCGGAAATCGACGACGCCACCGTCAACCGCATCGCCCACCACTGGGCGGCGGCGGCCGAGCTCGTCGTGGAGATGGGCGAGGTGGCCATGGTGGGCGCCAACGTCGCCGACCGGGCCGTCTGCTGGCTCTCGGCCTCGGCCCGCCGGGCCCAGCGGCGCGACCTGCTGCCCGCAGCCGAACGGGCCTTCGGCCGGGCCCTCGATCTGGCCGGTCCCGACCCCCTGGACCGTCGCATCCGGTTGCTCGTCAGCCGGTCCCGGGTGCGCACCGACCGGTGGGACCTCACCGGGGCCCGGGCCGACGCCGAGGCGGCCCTGGCCGGGGCGGCGGCGGCCGGCGACCGGGGGTTGGAGGCGGCCGCCGTGCTCCGCCTGGGCGACGTCGACCAGCGGGCGGGCGACACCTCCGCCGCCGTGGCCCGCCTGCGCCACGCCGCTGACCGCTTCGCGGCTGAGGGCGACGAGCGGGGCCACGGCGAGGCCCTCCGCCTCCTGGGCATGACCCAGATGTTCGCCGGGCGCACGGTCGACGCCGCGGCCACGGTCGAGGAGGCCCGCGAGGCCTTCGCCCGCGCCGGCGACCGGGCCGGCGAGGGCTGGGCCGCCCAGAACATGGCGTGGATCGCCCTGCTCGACGGCGACCTGGACCGCACCGAGGACGAGGTCGACCGGGCCCTCGCCCTGTTCGCCGAGGTCGGCGAGCTGGTGGGCACGGCGTGGTCCCGCGGCCTGCTGGCCTTCGTCCGCTTCTCCCAGGGCCGCCGGGAGGACGCCGAGGTACTGGCCGAACGCGTGCTGGCCGGCGCCGCCGAGGGGGGCGACCGCTGGGCCACGGCGATGATGCGTGGCCTCCTCGGTTCCCTGCGGCTGTGGGACGGGCGGGTGGCCGACGCCCTGATCGAGACGGCGGCGGCGACCCAGGGCTTTCGCGACCTGGGCGACACATGGGGCCTCTCGGTCAGCCTCGCCACCCACGGCCGGGCCCTGGCCATGAGCGGCGACGTCGACGAGGGCTTCCGCGCCGTGCGCGAGGCGGCCGAGGTGCACCAGGTCTCCAGCCCGCCCGGTGGCCCGGGGCTGATGGCCTGCGTGGCCCTGGCCGTGCAGGTCGGCGAGCCCGAGCGGGCGGGCGATTCGCTGGCCACCGCCTCCGTGCGCCGATCGGCCGGCACCCTCGGCATCCCCGAGAGCGACAGCACGCTCGCCCTGGCCCGCCTCCAGCAGGGCGAGGTGCCGGATCCGCCGGACCCGGGGGGGAGGGCGTTCGGCTACGCCGCCGCCGCCCTGGTGGCCGCGGGCGCCGGGGACCTCGACGCCGCCCTGGAGGCCGCCGACGCCGTGCCCGGCTGCGGCGAGGCGACGTTCCTCGACCGGGCCCTGGCCGACGTGGCCGCGGCGTTGGCCCTGGTGCGCGCCGGCCGGATCGATGAGGGGTCCGACCGCGTCGAACGGGCCTGTCGCACGCTCGACGCCACCGACGACATGGTCGGCCGGGTCATGGTGGGGCTGGCTCGCGTGGTGGTGGCCGAGGCCGGCGGGTTGCCTGCGGCGGTGACCAACCGCTCCGAGGTCGCCGTCGCCCTTGCCCGCCTCGGGCTCACCGCCACCGGGTGGGAGACCGCCTTCTCCCTCGCCGCCGGGGTCCGCCCCCGCGCCGAGGTGTCCTGAGCGGCCGACCGCCGACCGTCGCCGGCGGGCCGACCGATCGGCTGTCCCCGGCGTGGACCCTGGCTAGGACCCGAGGGCGGCGACGACCTGCTCGATGTTGCGCCTGTTCTTGCCCCAGTCGACGAGCTGGAACCCCACCGTCGGCTTGCTCGTCACGGTGACGCTGGAGCCGGCGGCGCTGGGGGCGACATCGACGGTGATCGTCTCGCCGTAGGACGCCATGCTGAACCCGACCTTGCCCACGAGCGAGGTCGGAGATGTCGACCGCACCTCCTTCACGCGCTTGACGCCCGAGAGCGCCTGGTGGGCGCGCTGCAGCGCGAGATCGGGGGCGACGGGCAGCTCGACGGTACGGGTCTCAGCCATAGACCGAACAGTACCCAGGGATCTGTTCGCCGGCGCCACGCGACGGCGGCCCCGGCGGGAGCCGGGGCCACGCCGCGGTGCGTGAGACCTACTTGTCGGGCTGCTTGGTGAGCCGCAGGTAGGGCTTCTTGGCGTCCCACCCGTCGGGGAAGGCGTCCTTGGCGTCCTCGTCGGACACGGCGCCGCTGATGATCACGTCGTCGCCGTCCGTCCAGTCCGACGGCGTGGCCACCTTGTGCTTCGCGGTCAGCTGGAGCGAGTCGATGACGCGCAGGATCTCGTCCCAGTTGCGCCCGGTGCTGGCCGGGTAGGTGAGGGTGAGCTTCACCTTGTTGTCGGGGCCGATCACGAAGATGGAACGCACGGTGAGCGTGTCGTTGGCCTCCGGGTGGATCATGTCGTAGAGGTCGGCGACCTTGCGGTCGGCATCGGCGATGAGCGGGAAGTTCAGGGCGTTGCCGGTGACATCGGCGATGTCACCGGCCCAGTCCTGGTGGCTGTCGAGGGGATCGACCGACAAGCCGATGATCTTGGTGTCACGCTTGTCGAACTCCGGCTTGCGCCCGGCCACGGCGCCCAGCTCGGTGGTGCACACCGGGGTGAAGTCCTTCGGGTGGGAGAACAACAGCGCCCAGCTGTCGCCCTTCCAGTCGTAGAAGCTGAGGGTGCCCTCTGTGGTCTCAGCGGTGAAGTCGGGGGCGTCGTCGCCCAGCCGTACGGCCATGGTGTTCCTCCGTGGTGATCGGTCAGTGAACCCTGAAACCCGATCTACCTTGTCGGGTATTCCCCCGACCGTCAAGCACCCCGGCGCACGAGCAGTGGCGAACCGCCGAGGCCGCCGGATCAGGGCCCGGGGTTCCGCTCGACGGGGATGCCCTCGCCGAGGGCGCCGCGACGGCATCGGCGTCGATGCGGGCCCTGATCTCGTCGGGCACGTCGTGGCCGGGCTCGTGCTCGCTGATGGTCGGCCCGGCCCGACGCTCTTCGGTGACGTCGGGCTCGATGTACATGATCCGGGCCATGGGCACGTTGGCCCGCACGTTGCGCTCGATGCGGTTCACGACCTCGCACACCTCCGGGAAGCTGAGGTGGTGGTCGAGCTCGACCTTCGCGCCGACCAGGAGCTCCTCAGGACCCTGGTGCTGGGTGCGCATGGAGATCAGGCGGCGCACCGCAGGATCCACCTGGATGGCTCCGGTGATGGCCTCGACGTCCTTCTTGGTGGCCGACTCACCGATGAGGAGGGACTTCATCTCGATGATGAGGATGATGGCGATGATGCCGAGGAGGATGCCGATCGACAGGGTGCCGATGCCGTCCCAGACCGGCTCGCCGGTGACATCCGCGGTGGCCACCGCCGCAATGGCGATGACCATGCCGGCCATGGCCCCGGCGTCCTCGAGCAGCACCACCGGCAGCTCGGGTGACCTGGCGTTGCGGATGAACTGGGTCCAGCTGGCCCGGCCCCGCACCTTGTTGGACTCGACGATCGCGGTGCGGAAGCTCCAGCCCTCGACCAGGATGCCGAAGCTCAGCACGCCGTAAGCCCAGCGGGCGTCGCTGATGGGCTCGGGGTGCTGGATCTTGTGGATGCCCTCGTAGCTCGCGAACACGGCGCCCAGCGTGAAGAGGACGATGGCCACCACGAACGACCAGAAGTACCGCTCGCGCCCGTAGCCGAAGGGGTGCTGGGCCGTAGCGTCCTTCTGGGCGCGCTTGCCGCCGAGCAGCAACAGCGCCTGGTTGCCGGTGTCGGCCACGGAGTGGACGCTTTCGGCGAGGAGCGACGAGGCACCGGTGAACAAGAAGCCCACGAACTTGGCCACCGCGACGCTGCCGTTGGCGATCATCGCGGCGACGACGGCCTTGGTCCCGTGCTCTCCTCCACCTGCCATCGCGCCGATGATAGGTGCCGGCGGAGCCGGCCCCGTCAGGGCGGCGGGCGGAGCGTTCCGATCGGTCACCAGTTGGAGGCGGGCGGCCCGGGAGATCAGGCGGTGGTGCCCGGTGCGGCGGCGGCGTCGAGGGCGGTGATCTCGTCGTCGGTGAGCTCGAGGCCGGCGGCGGCGACGTTCTCCTCGAGGTGGCCCACCGAGCCGGTGCCGGGGATGGGCAGGATCACCGGCGAGTG
>NZ_DATLXO010000162.1:0-2710 GCF_035575815.1 Iamia sp. | reverse complement strand
CTGGCACCAGAACAGACTGACTTGTCCGTTGTTTGGTGCATTGAATTGACAGTCCTGGGTTCCGAGGCCGAAGCCTCGAGGTCCCAGGTCCGCACTCGCTTGCGTCCTCTGTTCTGTTTTCAAGGAGCACCCTGCTCCCGTGGGGAGCTGCTCTCGGCAGTCGTCTCGATGGACGGTGGTGCCGGGTGCACCCTTACGGGTCGGTCGAAACCGTTCCGTGGGGCGACTGACCACCATATCGTCGAGCCTCCGGAGCGTCAACCCCCGGCGGCGCCACGCTGGGTGGCCGTTCCCCCGTACCTCGCGGTGTGGGGCGAGGGAGGAAGCTAGGCACCACGTCTGCCCCGGTCCAAATCCCCCGGCCCGGTCGTGGGTCACACCCCCTGGTCAGGGGCGTGCGAGACCCATGGCGTAGGACCGCTTGCCCTTGCGGACCAGGGCGTAGCGCCCGTGCAGGAGGTCCTCGGCGGTCACCGGGGCATCATCGGCGCAGCGGACCCCGTTCAGGTAGACGCCGCCCTGGCTGAGCGCCCGACGGGCGTCGCTGGTGGAGGCGACCAGCCCCGTCGCCACCAGGAGGCCGATCACCGTGTCCGCCCGAGGGTCATCACCGGGCCCGATCGGTGCGCAGGTGACCTCCCGGGCGACGACCGCCAACGCCGCCGCCGTGGCCGTGGAGGGGTCGGCACCGAAGAGGATCGTCGAGGCCTCCTCGGCGGCGCGGGCGGCGTCGTCACCGTGGACGAGAGCCGTGACCTCGTGCGCCAGGCGCCGGTGGGCCACGCGGGCGCCGGGGTCGGCCTCGTGAGCCCGCAGCAGTCCGTCGATGTCGGCGACGGGCAGGAGGGTGAACCACTTGAGCTGACGGTCGAGGTCGGCGTCGTCGACTCGCATCCAGTGCTGAAAGAGCTGGTACGGACTGGTGCGCCGGGGGTCGAGCCAGACCCGGGCCCCGGTCGACTTGCCCAGCTTCGTCCCGTCCGCGCCGGTGAGCAGGGGCCAGCAGAGGGCATGGACCTGGCGACCCTCGACCCGGCGCACCAGGTCGACGCCCGAGACGATGTTGCCCCACTGGTCCGAGCCGCCGATCTGCAGGGCGCAGCCGTGCTCACGGTGCAGGTGCAGGTAGTCCCGGGCCTGGAGCAGCATGTAGGAGAACTCCGTGTAGGAGATGCCGTGCTCGCTCTCGAGCCGGGCCCGCACCGAGTCCCGGGCCACCATCTGGTTGACCGTGACGTGACGACCGACGTCGCGCAGGAAGTCGATCAGCGTGAGGTCCTCGGTCCACGAACGGTTGTCCACGAAGAGCGTGCCCCGCCTTCCGTCGGGGTCGACGACACGAGCGATCTGGGCGGCGATGGCGGTGGTGTTGGCCGCCAGGGTCTCGTCGTCGAGCTGGTTGCGCTCGTCGGAGCGTTCCGACGGGTCGCCGATGAGCCCGGTCGCACCGCCGGCCAGGCCGATGGCGCGGTGGCCGGCGTCCTGGAGGCGCCGGAGGATGAGCAGCCCGATCAGGTTGCCGATGTGCAGGCTGTCCGCGGTCGGGTCGCACCCGTAGTAGGCGGTGACCGGACCGTCGGCGAGCCGCTGGGCGAGGGCGTCACGGTCGGTGGAGAGGTGGACGAGGCCCCGGGCCTCGAGGTCGGCGAGCACATCCGCGTTCGTCACCCGGTCAGTCTGCACCCCCTGCCGCCCGACCCCGGCCGACATCGCACGACGCCCTCCGATGGACGGGCTCCCCGGGTCGGGTGCAAGGCTGGGCCCGTGCCCACGACCGAGGTCGCGCCCCGCCCCGCCCCCGACCCGTCGACGCGCCCCACGGGCCGAGGTGTCACCCTCTGGCGGGTGCTGGGCGTCAGCGTGATGCTCGCCATCGCGCTGTTCTGGCTCTGGATCTTCTCCGGCGCGGCCCGCGAGCAGAACCCGGACTTCCTCGCCGACCGGGCGTGGGCGGAGCGGGCCGAGCGCAGCTGCGCAGCGACGATGGAGGTCGTCGACCAGCGCAGCGAGACCGCCGGGCGCGACGACCGCGTCGATCGGGCCGACGCGATCGACGCGTCGACCGAGGACCTCCGCACCATGCTCGCCGACCTGCGCTCGCCCCTCCCCGACGACGACGGCGATCGCGGCGTCGTCGAGCCGTGGCTCGACGACTGGGAACAGCTCCTCGTCGATCGCAGCACCTACGCCGACGCGGTTCGGGAGGACCCCGACGCCCGCTTCCTCACCGAGGAGAAGTTCAACGATCCCCTCGACCGGGTGATCGAGGTGTTCGCCGACGTGAACGAGATCCCCTCGTGCGGCCCCGCCGGCGACGTCGGGTGAGAGGCCGCGCCACCGCCGATCGACGCGCGCTCTGAGCTGAGCGTTCGGAGCTCGGAGCGGACCGCCGGCGCTCAGCCGGGGCCGCGGTCGAGGGTCGCCGCCGCCTGCAGGCCGCGCTGCACCAGGCGACGGGTGCTCGCGTCCGCGCCGAGGCGGTCGAGGTCCTCGGCGCACCGCACCCAGCGGGACCCGGTCGACTCGTGGTTCAGCACGACCTCTGCGCCTCCGGGAGCCAGCAACAAGAAGCGCAGGTCGTGGTGGACGTGGAAGGACCCGTCGGGGTAGGCCACGTCGTGGACGTCGAGGTCGACCGCCGGCAGCACCGGTACCAGGCCCTCGATCCCGGTCTCCTCGTGGGCCTCCCGGCAGGCGGCGGCGAGGAGGT
>NZ_DATLXO010000161.1:0-26832 GCF_035575815.1 Iamia sp. | reverse complement strand
CTCGGCTTCGAGCGCCCCGGGGCGCTCCCCCTCGACTAGTTCCCCGCCGCTTGTTGCTCGGGCTAGCGACCGCTCACGAGGACCGACCCGGCGACGGGTCGAGCAGCGAGGCGGCCCGGGCGGCGACCTCACGGGGCCGAGTGCCGAGGTCGGTCACATAGCCGGCCGTGGTCGCGGTGCTGGCGTGGCCGACGTGGCGGGCCACGTCGTCGAGCGAGAACCCGGACTGGTACAGGGCTGTGACAACGGTGCGGCGCCCGGTGTGCGTGCCGACCCCGGCCGTGTCGACGTCGGCTGCGGCGGCCAAATCGGCGGTGGCCTTGTAGAGCGTCTGTCGCAAAACCGGGCCACCGGTGGCGGTCGTGAACACGAGACGCAGCCGGTCACCCTCGTAAGTCGCGTCGGCCCACAGCGCCCCGGCGGCCAGCTTGTCGGCGGC
This sequence comes from Iamia sp., assembly GCF_035575815.1. Taxonomy (NCBI): domain Bacteria; kingdom Bacillati; phylum Actinomycetota; class Acidimicrobiia; order Acidimicrobiales; family Iamiaceae; genus Iamia; species Iamia sp. The sequence goes on along the minus strand of NZ_DATLXO010000161.1, from coordinate 26,393 downwards.
CTGTGCGGCCCGGCGGCGCTCGAGGAGCCGGACAGCCGTGGGGGCCAGGTGGTGGACGCCGCCGGTGGCGGCCGTCTTGGGCCGGTCGATGCGAAGCCCGACCCCGCCCCCCGAGTACGTGACGGCGCGGCGCACCCGGGCGGTGCCGGCGTCGAGGTCGATGTCGTCCCAGGCGAGGCCGAGGACCTCCGAGGCGCGCAGCCCCGACGTGAACAGGATCGCCACGGCGGCGCCGAGCCGGGCGTCGTCGCAGGCGCCGAGCAGCCGGTGGACCTCGCCGGCGGTGAGCGACCGTCGGGCCCGGCGGTCCTCGGCCTGTTCCATCGGCAGTGCCACCCCGGCGACCGGGTTGCCCCTCAGGTGGCCGGCGCTGACCGCGCAGTCGGCGACCTGGCGCAGCCGGGCCCGGGTGTTGCGAATAGTCCCGATGCCGTAGCCGGCGCCACGCAGCGCCGCGAGGAACGATTCGACGGCGGCGGTGTCGAGGTCGGCGACCGGCATTGCGCCGACGCGGTCGATGATCCGGGCCACGTCCTTGCCGTACGCGTGCAGGGTCGGGGGCCGGGCCTTCGCCGGCGCCTTGTGGGCGAGCCAGTGGCGGGCCACGTCGGCCACGGTGGCGCCCGCCCCGAGCGTGCCGGTGGTGGCGAGCTCGGCGAGCTTGGCGTCGCGATGGTCCCGGGCCTGGGCCTTGGTGGCACCGGTGGCAGTGCGGCGCTTTCCTGTCGCCGGGTCGACATAGGTGGCGCGGTATCGGCCCCGGGCGTCGAGGTAGATCGAGCCGTCGCCGTTGGCGTTCTTGCCTCGCACGGTGGTCGCTCCGGCGGCGGTGCTGCGCTTGCCTTTGGCCTTCTTCGGCATGGTGCCTCCGGGTGCTCCCCGTTGCTGCCCCGGGAGCCTGGGGCAGCAACCCGGGTAGCAACGCTCCGTGAACAGGGGTGGACGCCGGTAGGCGTCCTAGGACGTATGCCCTGCTCAGACCCTACACCGGTGGACACCGGTGGACGTACATATACGCAATCGTGGAGCTGGGGGGAATCGAACCCCCGTCCGCCAAGCGATCACCGATCGCGCTACGACCATCCCCGTGACTGCACCTCTACGGCTGGTGCGCCCCCGGGTGGGCTGCCCTTGCGGGCACCGGATCGTCTTTCCGAGCGGTCAGCGGTCTTTCCCTGCGGTCAGTGGTCTCTCCCACCGTCCACCACGACTTCTGTTGCCGGGCTGTCGTGGTCAGGCCTCGCGTGCCATTGCTGGTCGCTGTTTCTCTCTACCGACCGACTAGGTCAGGCGGCGAGAGCGTAATCGCCATCGGCGTTTACTTGTGTGCCCTGTTTAAGGAGTCTGAGCAACTCCGGTCGCACGATGGGGTCACAGACTCGACGTCGAAACCGGTCAGCCCCGTGTGCTGGTGAGGATGTCAAGGTGCCAGCGGCCCGCCGGAGCGGGCGTGGCCAGTCTACGGCGTCCCCGTCCCGGCGCGGCACGAGATCGCTTCTGAGGTGTGAGACGGACATCGGTGTCCGCTGGAGGTCTCAGAACGGGCTTGCCTCTGTTCTGAGGCGTGAGTCGGACGTGGGTGTCCGCTGGAGGTCTCAGAAGCCGCCGCGGCAGGGGATTGCTCACCCACCGTCGGGGTGACGGGCGGCGTCGGCGGCCACGCGTCGCCGCAGCTCGGCCTTGACCACCTTGCCGCCGGCGTTCACCGGCAGCTCGTCGACGAACACCACCCGCTTGGGGACCTTGAACCGGGCCAGGCCGGTGCCGGCCCGCGCCCGGATGTCGGCTGCGGTCGTGGTCGGGTCATGCTCGGCGCCGGCGCGAACCACCACGACGGCGCACACGGCCTCTCCCCAGTGGTCGTCGGGGATGCCGATGACCGCCACCCGGCCGACGAGGGGATGGCGCCCGATCACGTCCTCGACCTCGCGAGAGGCCACGTTCTCGCCGCCGGTGACGATGATGTCCTTGGCCCGGTCGACGATGGTGAGCAGCTGGTCGTCGTCGAGCACGCCGATGTCACCGGTGCGCAGCCAACCGTCGACCATCGCCGCCGCAGTGGCCTCGGGGTCGTCCCAGTACCCGGCGCAGACCTGGGCGGCCCGGACCCTGACCTCGCCCGCCTCGCCCGGGGGCAAGACTCGGCCGTCGACGCCGGTGATGCGCAGCTCCACACCCGGACCGGGCCGTCCGGCGGCGGCGAGCATCCGTTCATCGCCGGCCAGCCCCCGCCGGTGATCGTCGGGGGAGAGGAAGACGGCGTTGCCCGAGAGCTCGGTCATCCCGTAGCCCTGAGCGAACTCGGCACCGAAGGCGGCGTCGGCCTCGGCCAGCAGGCCCGGAGGCATGGGCGCCGCTCCGTAGGTGATGGTGCGCAGCGCGGCGAAGACCGAAGCAGGGTCGGGCGCCTTCTCGCGGTGATCGAGGAGCATCCGCAACATGGTCGGGGCCAACGACACCACCGTCACCCCGTGTCGGGCCGCCAGTGCGGCGATGACCCCGGTGTCGAACCGGGTCGGCAGCACCACCGGTCGCCGCCGGCTGAGGGCGTGGAGGACGTTGTAGGCCGACACGTGGTGGAGGGGGAACGGGTAGAGGTAGACGTCGTCGGCGGCCAGAGGCCGGGACACGGCGGTGGTGGCGACCGCGGCGCCGAGGCTCGCCGCGGTGAGCACGGCGCCCTTGGCCCGCCCGGTCGTGCCGCTGGTGAAGATGATCCACGCCGGGTCGGTCGCGGCACCGGGGCGGCGTGACGACGGCAGTGCCGGCGCGGCGGCGAGGGCGCTCAGGCTGATGTCTCCCGCCCCGGGGTCGAGCCCCACCACGGTGCGGACCGTGTCGACCCCGCCGAGCACGGGGGCCAGGCGGCCGAGCTCCTCGGCCGAGCCCACCACGGCCTCGACCGCGGCGACGGTGAGCTGGGCGGCCATCTCCTCAGGGGTGAGGCGGGTGTTGAGCGGCACCGCCACCCGTCCGGCCGCAGGGATGGCGAGCAGGAGCGCGACCACCTCGGGTCGACTGTCCGAGACGATGGCGATGCGACCGCCCGGGGGCGCGAGGGTGGCCGCGGCCCGGGCCAGGTCCTCGACGGCACTGCGGAGGTCGCGGCGCGACCAGGTGCCCTCCGGGGTGATGAGAGCCGGCGCGTCGTCGTCGACTGCGGCGCGGGCCAGGGCGAGCTCGTGCAGCAGCACGCCGTCATCCTGGCACCGGCGACCCCGCGGGGCGGGCACCCCCGTGAGGTGTGGTCGTCCGGTCCGCTGGACGCATCGCCCCAGTTCAGAGCGATCGGCGTCCCAGGTCGCATGCCCTCGGAGCGACGTGGCAATCGTCGCTGTTCGTTCTGAGCCACGGATCGGCCACTGGTGGCGTCGTGGTGGCTTAGAACGGATCAGAGGCGTCGGCGGCCGCGGGCCATGGCCCGGCGGGCCTCCATGTCGGCGTCGCGCTTGGCGATGGCCTGGCGCTTGTCGACCTGGCGGCGGCCGCGGCCCAGGCCCAGCTCGAGCTTCACCCGGCCGTCACGGAAGTAGAGCGACAGGGGGACGAGGGTGAGGCGCTCGCGCGCTTGGCGGTCGCGGATCAGGTCGATCTGGTGACGGTGGAGCAGCAGCTTGCGCTCGCGCAGGGGCTCGGGCGCCACCTGCGAAGAGGCGTGGGAGTACACGTTGATGCCCACGCCGAAGACCCAGATCTCGTTGTCGATCAGCCGGGCGTAGCTGTCGGCGAGCTGCACCTTGGCCTCGCGCAGCGACTTCACCTCGGCCCCGCGCAACATCACGCCGGTCTCCCACGTGTCGAGGACCTCGTAGTCGCGCCGGGCCTGGCGGTTGGTGGCGATGACGGTGGTGCCGTCGGGGGCGGACGTGGCCATGAGAGCGTCGACGCTACCGGGGGCGGCGCGCCCTGGGCCGATGTGATCGGGGACGGCAGGCCATCGGTACGCTCGGCGCCGTGCTCACCGTCGACCCCACGGTCCACGACCTCATCGTGGCCCACGCCCTCGGCGGCTTCCCCGACGAGGCGTGCGGGCTCCTCGGCGGACGCATCGGACCGGGGCCTGACCGCGCCGGGCTGCCCGTCGCCACCGTTCGGGCCTTCGTCGCCACCCGCAACCACGACGCCTCGTCGCGCACCTACACCATTGGCCCCGAGGGGTTCCTCGCCGCCGACCGCCAGCTCGGTCCCCTCGGGCTCGACGTGATCGGCGTGGCCCACTCCCACACCCACTCCGAGGCGTGGCCGTCGCCCACCGACCTCGACAAGGCCGACAATCCGCTGCTCGAGGGCTGGCACTACGTCATCGTCTCGCTGCGCGACGCCTCACCCGTGCTGCGCTCGTTCCTCCTCGACGGGCGAGCGATCCGGGAGGAGGCAGTGGTGGTGGTCGCGACCTGAGCGGCCGCCGGGCACCCACGGCGCCGCACCACTCAGATCAACGTTCGAGACCGCTTCCGGCCAACGCCTGAGTATGATTGTTGAGCAGACCACTCGGGTTTCCGGGTGTCCGACCTCGATCCACCCGTGGAGCCCCCGTGGCCGTCTACTCCTCGATCACCGAGCTCATCGGCAACACGCCGATCATCGATGTCAGCCAGCTCAGCCCCAACCCCGACGTGCGGATCCTGGGCAAGCTCGAGGGCAACAACCCGGCCGGGTCGGTCAAGGATCGCATCGCCCGCCAGATGATCGACGAGGCCGAGGCCGACGGCACCCTGAAGCCCGGCAGCATCGTCATCGAGCCCTCGTCGGGCAACACCGGCATCGCCATGGCGATGATCTGCCGCCTCCGCGGCTACACCCTCAAGATCGTGCTCCCCGAGAACGTCTCGATCGAGCGCCGCCAGCTGCTCGAGGTGTTCGGCGCCGAGATCATCCTGTCGCCGGGGGCCGAGGGCTCCAACGGTGCGGTGCGCCGGGCTCAGGCTCTCTCCGAGGAGCACCCCGAGTGGGTCTTCCTCTACCAGTACGGCAACGAGGCCAACCCCCGGGCGCACTACGAGACCACCGGCCCCGAGATCCTCGCCGACGTCCCCGACATCACCCACTTCGTCGCCGGCCTGGGCACCAGCGGCACCCTCATGGGCGTGGGCACCTACCTCCGCGAGCACCGGCCCGAGGTGCAGATCCTCGCCGTCGAGCCGCCCGCCGGCGAGCTGGTCGAGGGGCTGCGCAACCTCGACGATGGCTACATACCCCCCGTGTTCGAGAAGTGGGGCGGCCTCGAGCTGCTCGACGGCAAGCGCATCGTGAGGCCTCGAGAGTCGCTCGAGTGGACCCGTCGCCTGGTGGCCGAGGCGGGCGTGTTCGCCGGCATCTCATCGGGTGCGGCGCTGGCCGGGGCGGCCAAGGTCGCGGCCCGCATCGAGACCGGCACGATCGTGTTCATCATCTGCGACGGCGGCTGGAAGTACCTCTCCACCGGCGCCTACACCGACGACCTCGACGCCGCCGAGGCCAAGGCCGAGTCGATCATCTACTTCTAGGCTCGAGCGCCTGGACCCGAGAGCACCCGGACCTCGCAGCGCAGCCCCGGGGCTCGGGCCAGGCGAGCGTCCGCCGTGACCAGCGCGGCGTCGAGGACCTCCGCCAGCGCGACGTAGGTGGCGTCGTACGCGGTCAGGTTGGCGCGCAGCTCGGCCATGCGCTCGAGCAGCGGCCGAGCCGGAACGCGGGTGAAGGGGAGGTCGGCGAGGTCGCTGACGGCGGCGTCGAGGCGCTCGTCGAGGAGGTCGCCGGCGATCCAACGCTTGCGCAGCACCGCCAAGGTCTCGACGTCGGCCAGATCAGGGATGGCGATGCGGTCGCGGCGGGCGAGGTCACGGGCGGCGGTTCCGTCGGCTCCGTCGTCGGCGACCAGGTTGGCGAGGACCGATGCGTCAAGGACGAGCACCGCGTGCCTCATCGAGGTCCGACGGTGCGGTGCGCAGGCCCACCCGACCGCCGGAGCGCTCGTCGATGCGGTCGAGGACGTCGTCGACGGTGGGCTGGTCGGCCAGCTCGGTGAGGGCCCCGGTGAGGTACTGCTGGAGCGAGGTGCCCGACCGGGCCGCCTTCTGGGCCAGGCGCCGGTGGACGGGTTCGGGCAGGTCGCGAACAAGGACGTGCGGCATGCAAGCAGTCTGCAAGCGTCGCCCGCTGAGATCAACCCTCGGTCAGTTGGGAGCACCGTGACACCGCAGGGCGCGTTCGACGGTGGTCACGGTCTGCTCCCAGGGGTCGGGGGCGCCGTCGATGAGGGCATTGAGGAGGCTGCCGTCGGTGACGGCGGTGAGCAGGCGCACGTCGATGCCCTCGGGCGCGGCGCCCGAGCGGGTCAGGACGTCGGCGAGCAGCGCGTCGTAGGCGGTGCGCGAGCGGGCCAGGCGCGGGCGGTGGGCGCGAAGGCGGCCGGCCTCGACGAAGCGCTCGTAGTAGCGGACGAGCGCGCTCTGGTCGGCGGCCCGGTCCCGTCCGACGAGCACCTCGACCACCAGCTCGGCGCGTGCCCGGGGCGACCGCCGACGGCGGGCGAGGGCGGCCACGACGGTGGTGAGGCGCTGCTCCTCGGCCGACAGCCAGGCGTCGAGGGCGGCGCCCACGAGCTCCTCCCGCCCGCTGAAGTAATAGGTGGTCGACCCGAGCGGCACCTGGGCCTCGGCCGCCACCGACCGGTGGGACACCGCCGCCAAGCCGTCGCGGTCGAGCACCCGGGCGGCGGCCTCGACGAGCGCCGCGCGCCGGGCTGCGCCCCGGGCCTGACGGGCCACGGTCAGTGGGCGCCGGTGCCGGCCAGGTTGAGGCCGACGACGCCGGTGATGATGAGGACGATGGCCCCGATCCGCAGGGCCGTGGCCGGGTCGCCCTGCCACAGGATGCCGACGGTGGCGGTCCCGGCCGCGCCGATGCCGGTCCACACCGCATACGCGGTGCCGACGGGGAGGTCACGGAGCGCAGTGGTTAGCAGCCCGAAGCTGATCGCGGCGCACACCAGGAAGCCGACGGTCGGCAGCGGGCGCGAGAACCCGTCGCTCGCCTTCAGGAACAGGGCGAAGCCCACCTCGAACAACCCGGCCACGATCACCAACAGCCACACCACGATCTGCCTCCTCTTCACCTGCGCCCGACCTGAACCTGTACGATTGTACACGTAGTTCCGCCCGCGCGCTCTGGGGAACGGGAGCGAGCTCTGCTAGAGATCGGCGATGGCGGCGGCGACCCCACCCAGTGGAACCGGCCCCCGGCGTCGCCCTGAGCGCTGGCTGCCGTGGGCTCTGGTGGTGACGGCGGTCGTGGCCGCAGCCATCATCGGAGGCGTGGCGCTGCGAGCGGACGATCCGGGGCGCGGACCGCACGTGCTGGTCGTCGGCGACTCGGTCATCTACCAGGCCTCGGCGGACCTGGTCATGACGTTCGACTGGACGAGCAACGTCGAGGTCCAGGGCCGTCCGGGCTTCCGGACCGACCAGCTGGTGCCGGTCGCCCTCCAGGCGGTGGCGGACGGCGACCACGAGTTCGTCGTGGTCCTGACCGGCTACAACGACATCACCCAGGAGGTCGACACCGCAGCCGCCGTCGCCGACATGGTCGAGGTGGTGGCGACGGTCCCGTGCGCGATCTGGGTGCTGCTCCCGACCAAGGGGGACTACCCGCCGGAGGCGGCGGTCGCGTTCAACGACCGGGTCGAGGATCTGGTCGCCGAGCGCGACCAGATCCACATCGAGACAGGGTGGCGCGGCGCCGCCGATGCCACCGACGGACCCGAGCCCGACCCCCGTCTCGTCTCCGACGACGGCGTGCACCCCACCGACGAGGGCACCGCCGAGATCGCCGAGGTCATCGAGGCGGCGGTCAGCCGCACCTGCCGGTAGCCACCCGCACCCCGCACCCCGCACCCCGCACCCCGCTCACCACGCGGGGCATCAGGGGCGCGCGCCGAGGCCCGGGTGGGGCCCGGCCTCTCCTAGCCTGAGCGGCCGTGCCCACCGCCCTCGTCGTCGACCCGCGGCCACCGGCGGGGGCGGGCGACGACCGGCCCATTGCCCTCTTCGACAGCGGCTTCGGCGGCCTCACCGTGGCCCGGGCGGTCATCGACCTGCTGCCCGAGGAGAACACCGTGTACGTGGGCGACACCGGCCGCTACCCCTACGGGTCGCGGCCGCTCGAGGAGGTGGCCGACTTCGCCCACCAGATCACCCGCCACCTCGTCGACGACCTCGGCGCCAAGCTGGTGATCGTGGCCTGCAACACCGCCGCCGCCGCTGCCCTGGGCGCGCTGCGGGCGGCGGCCGGGGTGCCCGTCGTCGGGGTGATCGAGCCCGGCGCGCGGTCGCTGGTGGCGGCCACCCGATCGGGGCGGATCGGGGTCATCGGCACCGTCGGCACCGTCGGCTCCGGCGCCTACCAGAAGGCGGTGGCCGCCACCGGAGCCCCGGTGGAGCTCACCGCCGCCGCGTGCCCCGGCTTCGTCGAGTTCGTGGAGCGCGACGAGACGCGCAGCGAGCAGGTCCACGTCCTCGCCGAGCGGCTGCTGGCCCCCATCGTCACCGCCGACGTCGACACGCTGCTGCTGGGCTGCACGCACTACCCCTACCTGGCCCGCACGATCAGCGACGTCATGGGCCGCGACGTCGTGCTGGTCTCCTCCGCCGACGAGACGGCCTTCGAGGTGCGCCACCTCCTCGGCGCCGAGGGAGGCCCCGCGGCGCGAGCCCCAGGTGGTGAGGCGCCGGTGCGGCGGTTCCTCTCCTCCGGCGACGTCGACTGGTTCCGGGACCTGGGATCCCGACTGCTGGGCCCGGAGCTGGCAACGGTCGAACGGGCGCCCTGGGGCTGAGGGGCGACGGGTTTGCCGGGGTGAGCGCCGTGGCCCAACCTGGCGGCTCGCCCCCTCTGCCCGCCAGGAGACCCCATGCGCCCCGACGGCCGCCAGCCCGACGAGCTCCGCCCCGTCAGCTTCGAGCGCGACTACACCGATGCTGCCCTGGGTTCGACGCTGGTGCGCTTCGGGCGCACCGTCGTGCTGTGCACCGCCTCGGTCGACGACGACGTGCCCCGCTGGATGCGCGGCAAGGGCAAGGGCTGGGTCACCGCCGAGTACTCGATGCTGCCCGGTGCGTCGGCCGAGCGCATCCGCCGTGAGGTCAAGGACGGCAAGCCATCGGGTCGCACCCAGGAGATCCAGCGCCTGATCGGGCGTTCGCTGCGGGCCGTGACCGACATGGACGCCCTCGGCGAGCGGATGGTCACCGTCGACTGCGACGTGCTCCAGGCCGACGGCGGCACCCGCACGGCGTCGATCTGCGGTGCGTGGGTCGCCCTCCACGACGCCTGCAGCCGCCTCGTCGCCACCGGGGCGATCCCCGCCGTGCCGCTGCTCACCACCTGCACCGCCATCTCGGTGGGCATCGTCGACGGCACGGCACTGCTCGACCTGCCCTACGTCGAGGATGTGCGCGCCGAGGTCGACATGAACGTGGTCATGGCGGGCGAGCGCTTCGTCGAGGTCCAGGGCACCGCCGAGGGCCAGCCCTTCGGGCGCGACGACCTGGGCGTGCTGCTCGACCTGGCCCAGAAGGGCATGGGCGAGCTCGCCGAGCTGCAGCAGGCCGTCGTGGCCGAGCCCCCCGAGCCCCGCTGACCGGGAGGGTCACGAAATTGCGTACATGAGTCGCGCCGGGCGCGACTCATGTACGCAATTTCCGGTCGGTTCACGGGAGGGGCGCCCCTACGGTGAGGACATGACCTCCGACGGTGCGCCGCTCCGGCTGGTCTTGGCCACGGCCAACCCCCACAAGGCGACCGAGATCCGGGCGATCCTCCGGGCCGCCGGCGCCGCCGGGGAGCTGGTGGCGCGCCCCGAGAGCGTGCCCGAGGTGGTCGAGGACGCCGACACGCTCGAGGGCAACGCCCGGCTCAAGGCGGCGGCCCTGGCCGCGGCGACCGGTCTGCCTGCCCTGGCCGACGACACCGGGCTGGAGGTCGATGCTCTCGGCGGCGCCCCCGGGGTGCAGTCCGCGTACTACGGCGGGGGCGACCACGACTCGGCCGCCAACGTGGCCCGGGTGCTCGACGAGATGGCTCGGACCCGACGGGCCAGCCGCACCGCCCGCTTCCGCACTGCGGCGCTCATCCGGTGGCCCGACGGTCGCGAGCTCTGCGCCCTCGGAACGGTGGAGGGCGTGATCGCCCCTGCTCCCGAAGGCGACGGCGGCTTCGGCTACGACCCGATCTTTCGCCCCGCCGGCGGCGCCGGGCGCACCTTCGCCCTGATGGGGGCGGCTGAGAAGGACGCCCTCAGCCACCGCGGCCGAGCCCTGCGCGCCCTGGCCGTCCTGCTCGTCGAGTCCTGACGGGCCGGCCGGTCAGTCGGTCGGTCAGTCGGCCGGTCAGGGGACGACCGGGTCCCAGCCGCGGAGGTCGACGGGCCAGATGTCGACCACGTCGTCGTCGCGCACGACGTGGAGCCGGTCGTGGAGGGCGACGGTCGGGTCGACATGGCCGGGGCGCAGTGTGATGCGGTCGCCGACCGCCGGCAGCGCGAGGCCGTCAGCGGGGGAGAAGGTGGTGTGCTCGTCGGAGCAGAACCAGACGGTGGCGCCGTCGATGGTCGGGGGGCCGTGGTCGGTGGCCAGGGCCTTGAGCCCGGCATCGGCGACGGCCCAGCCCTTGGTCCGGTTGACCGCCACCACCGTCGCTCCCACCAACAGGGCGGGCCGGAACGGCGAGTGGAGCCGGGCGTAGTCACCGTCCATGAGGGTGTAGGAGCCGGCCTGCAGCTCGGTCACCCAGGTGTTGGTGTCCCAGGTGCCGGTGCCCCCGCCGGAGACCACGTCGCCCCCGACATCGGCGTGGGCGGCGAGCAGGCCGGCCATCGAGGCCTCGACCTGGGCCGCCTTGTCGTCTGTCTCCATCATCAGGTGGCCCTCGTAGCCCATGACCCCGCGCACCTCGAGGCCCGCAGCGCGAGCCTCCGTCGCCAGTGCACCAGCGGCCGACGGGTCGCACCCGCAGCGCGGGAGGCCGACCTCGACGTCGATCAGCACCTCGCGCACGCCGACGGCGACGGCGGCGGCGATCGTCTCGGGCGAGTCGACGGCGACGGTGAGGCGCGACCCGAGGGTGGAGTCGACCGTGGCGGCCAGGCGACGCCGGTCGACGACCTCGTTGGCCAGCAGCAGGTCGGCGCCGAGGCCGACGCTGGCCATCCCGACCACCTCGGCCGGTGTGGCGCAGCAGAAGGCGTCGTGGCCGGCGGCGGCCAGCTCACGGGCCAGGGCGGTCGACTTGAACGCCTTGACGTGGGGCCGCAGCGCCCGGCCGGGGCGGGCCGCGGCCATGGTCGCCACGTTGGTCGCGAACGTGTCGGCCTCGACGAGCAGGCATGGGGTGGACAGGTCGCCGACGCGCACGCCCTGGGTCTAGCAACCCCTCGCCGTCGGTGTGCGGGTGATCCTCGGGCCCGGCGGGAGTGACGACGACCGTGCCCGTTCCGACGACCACGGCGACCGCCCCGACGACCACCGTGCCCGCACCGCCCGAGCCCGTGTCGGTGCTTATCGTGGGCGACAGCGTGGGCGACACGCTTGGCGAGGGCGCGCCGGCGGAGATCCCGTGGTCAGCGTCGACGGGCCCTGCCCGGGTGCGGGCTGTTGACCACGGGAGAGTGCCCGACCGACGCCGTCGCCGCCGGTGCGCCCGAGCGCTACGAGGACTGCGGCCGGGCCGTGGCCGATGGCGACGTGGTGGGTGTGGCCCCGGGGCCCGATGTCGTCCTGCTCGTGACCGGGGCCTGGGAGCGCAGTGACCACGTTCGCGACGGTCGGACCGTCGGCCCGGGCAACGGGGCCTGGACCGAGGGCCTGCGGCGGCTGGTCTCCGAACGGATCGCCACGCTCGCCTCCCGGGGGTACGGCGGTGGCCCTCTGGGTCGATCCCTGCGCGCCCGACGAGGACCGGCGAGCCCGACAGTGGTGGTACCGGAACGAGGTGGTCGGACCCGTGGTCGCCGAGACCGGGGCCGCGGTCGTCGACCCCGGCAAGGCGCCTGCGCCGGTGGCCGGCCCCGCTCCGTGGACGGCGTCGGCGACCCGCGGCCCGACGACGGCCAACACTGGTCCGAGGCCGGCGCGGCCTGGCTCTGGACCACCTGGCTCGGACCCCGGCTTGCTGCGGCAGGGGCCTAGCCCACCCCAGCCGTGCCATCGTCGGAACCGGACCACAGGTAGGGTGCAACGGACTGGCCGTGGCGCAGCTTGGTAGCGCACCTGCTTTGGGAGCAGGGGGTCGGGAGTTCGAATCTCCCCGGCCAGACCACCGGTTCTCGACAGAACCCCCTCGCTCGCGCCGTGTCATGGGGCGAGTCGATTTGCTGCTGCCCGGTAGATGGCGTGGTCATCTCTGCGGCCGATGGCGATGACGTCGCGCCTGGCATCGTCGACCTGTTGGTAGACGAGACGAAACCTCTGCGGCCGCTGGTCAGGGTGGTCGAACTTCACCCGAGCAAGCCCCGTCAGATCGCCGCTGACGTTCCGGTCCCCGAGGTGCCTTGCCTGTGACGCGACCGTATGCGAGATCGTCGAGAACCGTCTGAGCGGCATCGAGCACTGTCGGATCGAAGGCGTTCAGATCGGTGAGATCCTCCTCGACCTCAAGCCCGAACGTCAGGACGAAGCGAGGCGCCCGGGCCCTTCGGGGCACTCACCTGCCCCGGCTCGCCCGGAGTCGGTCGAAGACCCGGTTGACCTGTTGGTGGGTGAGTCGTTGTCCGTCGTCACGATCGAGACGGTCTCGCGCGAGCGCCAGGTCCATGTCGTCCTCGGCCTGTCCGAGCAGCTGCTCCCAGATCTCGAGAGGGACGATGACGCCCTGAGCCCGGCGGTGGGAGCCGAAGTAGACGGGCTCGACGTCCCCAGCATCGAATCGCTTGGCGATCCTGTGCAACGCATCCCGGGCCTCACCCGTGGGCACCACATCGGCCATGAGCGCATCGTACCAGAAACCGTACGGTATCCGGAGGCTCCCGGCGATCAACCTCAACCAGTTCGGCCGCGTCGATCATCCGGCTTCAGGTTGACTCGATCGTGCGTTGTGCTCGGGCCGCCCTGGCGATCGAGGACTTCGTGCCTTGCGCATCAACCGGATGCCGCACGGCCCTTTGGTCGACCGATGCTAGGAGCTCCGCCACAACCTGACCGTCTATGACGCTGCCTACGTGGCCCTGGCCGAGAGCACCGAGACCGTGCTCCTCACCGCCGACAGCCGCTTGGCGAGCTCACCGGGGCCGCGGTGCGAGATGGAGGTCCTCTTGTAGGTTCGGCGGTCTGCCGCACACGGCTGTCCCTGTTGAGCGCCCGCCAAAGGCTCGACGTAACCTGGCCGACGTCGAGGGGAGCTCACAGGTGACGGTGAACCGGCGGATCGACAACCCGATCTTGAACTCGCCGTTCGTCGGGCCCACCCGGCACTTCCGCTTCGATGACGACGGCATCACCGATGAGGTGGTGGAGGGTCGACGGCGCAGCGTGTACCTGACCCCGATACCGCCGGTGCGCAAGGGTGCAGGCCCGGGCCCGGCGAGAGCGAGGGGAGCGGCGCCCGAGGTCCAGGGCGAGCTGGTCTATGAGGGTGAGGCCGCCGAGCGCATCGTCGAGAACAGCTTCATCAACGAGGTGCGGGCGAGGGTCGACCTGTGGCGGCAGCGGGGCTACCCGAACATCACGTCCACGACCCGGCGCCTGTTGGAGCACTGGACGGCTGAGGGTCGCGAGAAGCGGTTCTTCTTCTGCCAGGTCGAGGCCCTGGAGACGGCGATCTTCCTGGCCGAGGCGGCCCACAAGGAGACCGGTGGCTCCTACCTCCAGGAGTCCCTGCGCGACGTGGCCGATGAGCACAACCCGGGCCTGTACCGGGTGGCACTCAAGATGGCGACGGGCACGGGCAAGACGGTGGTGATGGCCATGCTCATCGCCTGGCAGACGCTCAACAAGGCGGCCAACCCGCAGGACGGGCGCTTCACCGACGCGTTCCTGGTGGTGTGCCCGGGGCTGACGATCCGCGACCGGTTGCGGGTGCTGGAGCCCTCCGAGCCGGACAACTACTACGACGAGCGGAACGTCGTGCCCCCGGAGCTGCGGACCCGGATGAGCCGGGCGACGGTCGTCATCACCAACTTCCACACCTTCAGGGCCAAGGAGAAGATCAAGGCGGCCAGGACGACCAAGAACCTGCTCACCCGGGGCCGGACCGACACGGCCGGGGTGTTCACCGAGACCCCGGCCCAGGTGGTGCTGCGGGTGTGCCGGGCGTTCCGGTCGAAGCGCAGCATCGTGGTGCTCAACGACGAGGCGCACCACTGCTACAAGCCCAAGGCGCCGGTGGCCGACGTGCTCGCCGGCGCCACCGACGCGACGGGGGTGAAGCTCGACGCCGAGGCGAAGGCGGAGGCCAAGGAGCGTGACGCCGAGGCCCGCGTGTGGGTCGACGGCCTGTCCGCGGTGCACGCCAAGCTGGGCGTGAAGACCGCCTACGACCTCTCGGCCACCCCGTTCTTCCTCTCCGGGTCGGGTCGGCCGGAGGGCAAGCTCTTCCCCTGGGTGGTGTCGGACTTCGGTCTCGTCGATGCCATCGAGGCCGGCCTGGTGAAGATCCCCCGGGTGCCGGTGGCCGACAACGCCGCGCCCCACAGCACCCGCGACCACGCGCCCACCTACCGCAACCTGTGGGTCCGCATCCGCGACGAGCTTCCCAAGCGCCGTCCGCTCAAGGAGCTCGACACCCCGACCGAGCCGCAGCCACCGCCCGAGCTCGAAGGCGCGATGCGGAGCCTCTACGGCGACTACGAGGCCGCCTACCGGCGGTGGGAGCAGGCGGGGACGACACCGACCCCGCCGGTGTTCATCGTCGTCTGCAACAACACCACCACATCGAAGATGGTGTTCGACTGGATCGCCGGCTGGCCCAAGCCGCTGCCCGCGGCTGGCTCTGAGACGGACGCCGGCGACGACCACGGCGACGCGACCGTCGTCGTGCCCCAACGGGGGCGCCTGCCGTTGTTCTCCAACGTCGAGGGCGACCGCTTCCTGACCCGGCCCCGCACGATCCTCGTCGACTCCCGGGAGCTCGAGCGCGGCGAGGGGCTCTCGCCCGAGTTCAAGGCGGCGGCGGCGACCGAGATCGCCGAGCTCAAGGCCGAGGTGGCCCGACGGTCGGGGGCCGGAGCGGCCGAGGAGCTCACCGACGAGGAGATCCTCCGCGAGGTGATGAACACCATCGGCAAGCCCGGCCGTCTCGGCGAGGGCGTGCGCTGCGTGGTATCGGTGTCGATGCTCACCGAGGGGTGGGACGCCAACACCGTCACCCACATCCTCGGGGTGCGCGCCTTCGGCACCCAGCTCCTCGCCGAGCAGGTGGTGGGCCGCGGGCTGAGGCGCCGCTCCTACGCCGTGGTCGACACCGACGAGGGCGAGCGCTTCGCCCCCGAGTACGCGGAGATCTACGGCATCCCCTTCTCGTTCATCCCCGCCGGCGGCGTCGGCGCCGAGCCGCCGGAAGCCAAGCCGGTCACGCGGGTGTGGGCGCCGCCGGAGCGGTCGCACCTGGCCATCCGGTTCCCCCACGTCGTCGGCTACCGCCGCGAGCTCGACGTCGACGACCGTCTCACCGCCGCCTTCGACGAGACGTCGCGGCTCACGCTGTCCTCGGCGGACGTGCCCACCTCGATCGAGGTCGAGGGCATCGTCGGCGAACGCCGCATCCACACCCTCGACGACCTCCAGGCGCTGCGGCCGCAGGAGGTCGCGTTCCACATCGCCCACCGCCTCCTCGAGACCCACTTCGGCGGCGGCGCCGGCACCCAGGCCCGCCCCTGGCTGTTCCCCCGCCTCGTCAGCCTGGTCAAGGCGTGGATCGCCCACCCCGACGGCCTGCGGCTCAACGACAACGCCTTCGTCGGGCTCCTCACCCTGACCGTGAACCAGGCCAGGGTGGTCGACAAGGTGTGGGCCGGCATCAACCGGGTCGCCGGCGAGACCCACCGGCTGCTCCCCGTGCTGGCCGACGGGGACCCGTGGGGCACCACCGACGGCGTCGACTTCGAGACCACCAAGGCGTGCCGGCCCACCGCCCCCGACCGCAGCCCGGTGACCCAGGTGGTCGAGGACTCCGGTTGGGAGGGCGGCGTCGCCCAGCGCATCGAGGAGATGGACGAGGTCCTCCGCTACGTGAAGAACCAGAACCTGGGCCTCGACATCCCGTACCGCACCAACGGCCGCAGCCACCGCTACTGGCCAGACTTCGTGGTCTGCGTCGCCGACCCCCGCAGCACCGGGCCCGACGACCTGCTCCACGTGCTCGTCGAGGTCTCCGGCCAGCGTGACGAGGCCAAGGTCGACAAGTGCGCCACCGCCCGGGATTTCTGGGTGCCGGCGGTCAACGCCCACGGCGGCTTCGGCCGCTGGGCCTTCGCCGAGGTCACCGACCCCTTCGACGTCCACCACACCGTCCGCGCCGTGGCCGCCACCGGACCCGCGGCCCCGCCCGCGGATCCCGACGTCGCCGAAGCGGCAGGGTGAGGTCGAGGCCGCCGTGCTCCAAGATGATGCACCCCGATGACGTCATCGCTCGGGATGTCGCGCGTGTTGCGTACCCTTAGCGGGACACCGCATCGAGCCCGGACGGGAGGTGAGGAAGATGACCGCGACGATGACCCTTGATCGTCCAGGGATCGGTGACGGTCTCTACAGCGTGACGGGCGCGACGCGCATCCTCGGCCACGGCGACCGGTCGATCAGCCCGACCAAGGTGCGACGGTGGCTCGAGGCGGCTCTCACCTTCTCCCGTCGTGACTTCGCTGACGGTTCGGTGGGCCTGACCTTTCACGACCTCGTCAGCCTTGAGCTCGTCGCCCGCTTTCGCGAGCGCGGGGTGTCGATGCAAAAGGTCCACACCCTGGAGGCCCGGCT
This sequence comes from Iamia sp., assembly GCF_035575815.1. Taxonomy (NCBI): domain Bacteria; kingdom Bacillati; phylum Actinomycetota; class Acidimicrobiia; order Acidimicrobiales; family Iamiaceae; genus Iamia; species Iamia sp. Next base: position 9,453 of record NZ_DATLXO010000161.1, on the reverse strand, counting down.
CCAGAAGCGTCATCCCGACCTCGAGCGGCCCTTCGCCTACGACGTTTTCTACTCCGACGGGACGAGCATCTGGGCCGGCCTCGGGCCCGACGATGCCATCGAGGTCGTCGGTGACCGTCCCGACCACTACGTGTGGGCGGGCGCCATCCGGTCGTTCGCCGAGGAGATCGACTACTCGACTTCCACCCGGGGTGTGGCGCGATGGCGCCCGGCTCCGGGGGTGGAGATCGACCCGACCCGTCAGTTCGGTCAGCCTGTCGTCGCCGGGACCCGGACCCGCGTAGCGACGGTACTGAGTGCGCTGAGGGAAGGGTCGCAGCGGGAGGTGGCGGAGTGGTACGGGTTGTCGGCTCTCCAGGTCGCAGCCGCCAAGACGTATGGGGAGAGGTAGCGGCGACCGTCGCTACTGTCTCGATGCCAACCTCAGCTACCGCGTTGCTCGCGCTCTGGACTTGGTCGAATGGCCGATGGTCCACGTCGCTGATGTCGAGGAGCTCACCTCCGAAGGACTGCGCACCGGCCAGTGCGACGCTGACGACCCGGCGATCGCCTCATGGTGCGCGGCGAACGGGCGCGTCCTGGTCACCCTCGATGACGACTTCAAGGTGCGGCGGGCGAGGGGCCGCTCGCTTGTGGCGCAGGGGGCCGAGGTGATCCTCATCGAGTACGACTTGAGCGGGCGGCCTTCTCGTCAGCATTCGGAGATCACCCGGCTGCTCCCGCACTGGGATCGTGAGCTGGGCCGCACGGCCTATGGACCCAGGTTGTGGCTGCAGTCCAAGGCAAGGAACGCCCCCGTGCTCACCGCAGGCCGACCGAAGCCAAGCCGTCGCAGCGACAAGGGGAGGCGCTGAGCCCATGGCTGCCCGGAAGCCCAAGGCGCCGAGCGGACCGGTACCGGTCGAGGCTGTGCGCCACGACGAGCGCCGCACCACCATCCCCACCGCCGAGCTGGCCGACCTCGTCCCCGACGACGCTGACCGCAAGGGCCTGCGCTACCCGCGGGACCCCAGCCTCGACCCGCAGCTCGTGTGGAAGGGCAAGGACGACGAGGACGGCCGGGATCTCGTCGTCAGCCCGGTGCCGATCTACGTGCAGGAGAAGATCGTCCCCCAGGCCCTTGTCGAGAACCTGCGCAAGACGGCGAAAGCCGGCCACCCCGAACCCGAGGCCACCCTGTTCGACGACTTCGACGGGCTCGACGACCTCGAGATGGTCGAGTTCTACGAGCACGACAAGGGCCGCTGGGCCAACCGCATGATCCTCGGCGACAGTCTGGCCGTCATGGCCAGCCTGGCCGAGCGGGAAGACCTGCGCGGCAAGGTCCAGATGATCTACGTCGACCCGCCCTACGGCATCAAGTTCGGGAGCAACTGGCAGGTCTCGACCCGCAAGCGCGACGTCAAGGACGGCAAGGTCACCGACGCCACCCGCCAACCGGAGCAGGTCCGGGCCTTCCGCGACACCTGGGAGCTCGGCATCCACTCCTACCTGAGCTACCTGCGCGATCGCCTGGAGGTGGCCCGCGACCTGCTGACCGAGACCGGGAGCTGCTTCGTCCAGATCGGCGACGAGAACGTCCACCTCGTCCGCGCCGTGATGGACGAGGTCTTCGGCGCCGAGAACTTCGTCAGCGAGGTCGTCCTCAAGACCACGAGCGGTGCCGGAAGTCCGAGCGGTGGCACGAACGTCCTTGCGGCCGTCCACGACTACCTGCTGTGGTTCGCCAAGGACCGACCCAACGTCAAGTACAGGCAGCTCTTCAGCCCGAAGTTCGTGGGGGGCGAGGGCGCAGACCTCTACCGTCTCGTCCGTGACGCCGACGGGTCGAGTCGGCGGTTGGGCGGCCACGAGGATCCGAGCTCGTTGCCAGCTGGACTGAAGCTGTTTCGTCCCGGCGATCTGACCAGCCAGAGCTCCCCGGAGAGCGCCATGTTCGCTGTCGAGTTCCGGGGGCACTCCATCAAGCCGGGGAAGGGTGGCTGGAAGACCAACCCGGCCGGAATGGAGCGGCTGATCGTCGCTGATCGGATCTGGCTGACAAGGAACAACACCATTCAGTACGTGCGCTACGTCGATGACTTTCCCGCGTTTCCGCTCAACAACGTCTGGACGGACGTCGGGACGGGCAGCTTCACAGCGGAAAAGGTCTACGTCGTGCAGACGAACACCAAGATCATCCAGCGGTGCATGCTGATGACCACCGACCCTGGTGACCTCGTCCTCGATCCGACGTGCGGGTCGGGGACCACGGCCTACGTGGCGGAGCAGTGGGGGCGGCGGTGGATCACCACCGACACGTCGCGGGTGGCGCTGGCACTGGCCCGGACCCGGCTCATGGCGGCCAAGTATCCGTCGTACCTGCTGGCCGACTCCCACGAGGGGGCGCAGAAGGAGGCCGACCTCACCGGCGTGCCCGCGCCGCGGCGGGAGATGGGGGGCGACATCCGCCAGGGGTTCGTCTACAAGCGGGTTCCTCACATCACCCTCAAGTCGATCGCCCAGAACCCCGACATCACAGACGGCATGAGCCGGGCCGAGATCGACGCCGCCATCGCCCGCCACGCAGAGACCGAGCTGCTCGTCGACCAGCCCTACGTCGACGCCCGCAAGGTGCGGGTGAGCGGTCGCTTCACCGTCGAGAGCCTCTCGCCGCACCGACAGCTCGCCGATGATCAGCTCCTCGACGCGGAGACGCCCGACGCGCCGGGGCCCGAGTCGCAGCCACCGGACCCGGAGACCGAGTCGTTCGAGGCCATGATCCTCGCCAACCTCCGGGCCGCGGGGGTGCAGAACACCTACAAGGACGAGCGCCTGGCGTTCGAGCGGTTGGAGCCGACGGCGGGGGAGTGGGTCCAGGCCGAGGGCACGTCTCCCCAGCCCGACGGCGGGTCGTTGCGGGTGGCGGTGTCGATCGGCCCCGAGCACGGCACGGTCGGCGGCGACCAGCTCGTGCGCGCCGCCCAGGAGGCGGCTCGGGCGGTGCCGGCGTTCGACCTGGTGCTGGTGGTCGGCTTCGCCTTCGAGCCCGGGGCGTGGCAGAAGGCCACCCAGCTCAACGACGACCTGGCCGAGCGTCGGGTCGGCAACATGCGGGTGCTGCTGGCCAAGGCCAACCCGGATCTGGCCATGGGCGACGACCTGCTGAAGAAGACCGGCGCCGGCAACCTGTTCATGATCTTCGGCGAGCCAGACATCGCCATCACCGACCTCGAGATCCCCGAGGACGACCCCAGCGGCGTCCCCGCAGGCAGAGCCGTCCAGATCGAGGTGCGGGGCCTCGACGTCTATGACCCCACCCGGGGCGAGGTCCGCACCGCCAGCACCGACGACCTCGCGGCCTGGTTCATCGACACCGACTACGACGGGCGCAGCTTCTTCGTCCGCCACGCCTACTTCACCGGTGGGCAGAAGCCCTACGAGAGCCTGGCCAAGGCGCTGAGGGCTGACATCGACGCCGACGCGTGGTCGACCCTCTACTCGACGGTGAGCCGCCCGTTCCCCGTTCCCTCCACCGGCAAGATCGCCGTCAAGGTCATCAACCACTACGGCGACGAAGTCCTCCAGGTCTACGAGGTGACCTGAGTGGTCATCGCGCGGCTGGTCGGGCCCCTCGATTCAAGGTCAGGTACGGTCCCCCGGTGGCTCACCCGAGCAGCTCGTCCGAGCAACACGCTTCTGAGAAGATGGTAGACCCACCAGTCGATCAATGAGGTCGACCCGGAAGTTCGGGCGCATCACGGCGGCGGCGGGCCCCGAGGTGTTCACCCGAACGGGTGATACGATGCCCGGACCCTTGCGCTCTTCTGGGGCGGGGGGGTACACCCGGACCCCGCCGCCCCGCCGCCCCGCCGCCCCGCCGGTGACGACGCGTCCTCGCGGCCACCCGCCGCTCACCCTCAAGACAAGGACCATGACCTCATGGCGTTCATTTTGTGGATCATCGCCGTCGTGCTGGTCATCGCCGGCATCGTGCAGCTCCTCCAAGGACAGATCATCCTCGGCATCGTGCTGATCGTCGTCGGTCTCGCCGTCGGGCCCGGGGGCTGGTCGATCTTCAACAAGAAGAAGGGCTGAGCCCTCCGGCGGCCGAAACGGCCCGGTCAGGCGCTGAGCGCCTCGGCAGGGACGATCCCGGAGATGACCACGGCGCGAGGTGCGGTCCGTCGCTGAACGATGCGGGGTCGGCGCGGCCCGCGGCCGACGTGCGTGGGCGGTCAGTGGTGGTGCTGGGTCGCCGGCCGCACGTCGCGGAGCGAGGTCGTGTTCGGGATCAAGGCGCCGTCGTGGGTGCGCCGGACCCCGTACCCACCATCGCGGATGTCAGAGATCTCGAAGCCACTGGACCAGGTCTGCTCGAACGAGGAGTAGACCTCGACCGGATCGCCCACCTTCATGGAGGATCCCCTCTCATCGGACGCTGTTCACCATTCACATTCGCGCCGATCCGGGCCGTTGACCACCCCCTCAGATCTCGCGCCGGGCCGAGCTGATCCGAGCCAGTACCTCAGGGGTGGGCGCCAGCCGCCGATGGGTTCCGGCGGGCCGATTGGCTCGTACCCGGCTCCGCGGGACCGGGTCTCGAGGCTCGGATCGCCAGCGGCGACCGGAAGGGTAACGTTGAGGATGACGACGCACACGAGGTCGAGGCGCCGGATGACGGCGATCGCGGCAGTCGTCGTGGCGGCGATGGTGCTGACGGCTTGCCAGCCGGCACCGCCTCCGCTCGGCCGCCCGGCGCTGAAGCAGACGCCGGCTGCGCCCCGGGTGTTCGACAACGCCGATCAGGCGGTGCTGGTGACACCGACCGGGCTGACCTACCTGTTCGGCTCGACCAACAACAAGAAGCTCCCGGTCCGCCGCGTCACCAGCTTCGGCACATCGCTGGCCGACAGCCAGACCCAGTGGGCCCGCGACGCCCACGACGCCATGCCCACCCGTCCGGCCTGGGTCGACCCTGAGGAGTGGCAGATCTGGGCGCCGACGGTGATCAAGCTCGGGGAGAGGTACGTCGTCCACTTCGCCGCCGCCCGGGGCGGGCCCACCAGCGACGAGAACAACGACCAGTGCATCGGCCGGGCCGAGTCGACCTCGCCGACGGGGCCGTACATCCCGGCCGCCACGCCGGTCTACTGCGGGCTGCCCGCCGAGGGCGCGGTGGGCGGCCAGCCGCCGTCGAACCGCTGGGGGCGGGGCGCGCTCGACCCCGAGATCCTGCGCGGCGCGGACGGGAAGCTCTACCTGCTCGTGACGCTCAGCCGCACCCGGGCCAACATCGGCGCTCTGTCGCTCGACAGCATCGGACGGGTGATCGGCGGCGTCAACGCCACCCCGACGACGCTGGCCAGCCAGAGCTACCCGTGGCACGACGGCACCGTCGACTCCACCCTGGGCAGCGGCGCCTTCCTCGAGAACCCGTCGATGATCTACGACCCGGCGACGAGGACCTACCTGCTCTTCTACTCCGCCGGCCAGTGGTACACCTCGCGCTACGTCACCGGCTTCGCCCGCTGCGCCACGCCGCTCGGTCCGTGCCGCCTCGACTCCCGCGGGCCGATGCTCATGCAGGGAAACGGCCGCACCGGCGTGGGCGGCCTCACCGCCTTCCAGGACTCCGGCGCCACCCTGCGGGTGGCTTACGCCTCGTGGCAGGAGGGCCGAGAGAACCAGGTGGGCCCGGCTGGGACGTACAAGCGCCAGACCCACTGGGGCACCCTCGTGCGCAGCGCGGGCAGCGACCCGGCCAACCAGTCGGTCGACATCCGCTGACAGGCGCCCGATCCTGAGCCCTGGGCCCATGTCCGCCACCACGGGGGAGAAGGGTCCAAGGGCCGCCGGATGGACGGGCGGGCGTCACCCCGTATCGTCAGAGGATCGACGAACCGGTGCGCCACCGCGCCCGACCGAGAGAGGCCGCCGCCGCCGCATGGACACCACCCCAGAGGGAGCCGAGGCCGCCACCGCGGTGCAGGTGCGGGGCCTGGTCAAGCGCTACGGGAGCTTCACCGCGGTCGACGGCATCGACCTCGACGTGGCCCCCGGGGAGACCTTCGGCTTCCTCGGCCCCAACGGCGCCGGCAAGTCGACCACCATCAAGATCCTCTGCACCCTCGCCCGACCCGACGCCGGCTCGGCCCAGGTCGCCGGCTTCGACGTGGTCACCCAGCGCGACGAGGTGCGGCGCCACATCGGCCTGGTTCCAGGACACCACCCTCGACCAGTACCTGACCGCCGAGCGCAACCTGCGCTTCCACGCCGAGCTCTACGGGGTGCCCCGCGACCTGCTCGACGGTCGGCTGCGCCAGGTGCTCGAGATGGTCGGACTCTGGGACCGACGCTCGTCGAAGGTGCAGAACTTCTCCGGGGGCATGAAGCGCCGGCTCGAGATCGCCCGGGGCCTGCTGCACTCGCCCCGGGTGCTGTTCCTCGACGAGCCAACCGTCGGGCTCGACCCGCAGACCCGCCTGTCGATCTGGGGCTACATAGATGAGCTGCGCCGGGCCGAGCAGATCACCATCTTCCTCACCACCCACTACATGGACGAGGCCGAGAACTGCGACCGCATCGCCATCATGGACGCCGGGAAGGTGATCGCCCTCGACACCCCGGCGGGGCTGAAGGCCTCGATCGGCACCGACACGGTCCGGCTCCGCACCGCCGATGACGACGCCGTCATGCACCGCGAGCTGATCCGCTTCGCCCAGGACCGGCTGCGGTTCGCGTCGGCCCTGGTGCAGCCGGTGCTGTTCCTCTTCGTGCTCGGCACCGGTCTGTCGTCGCTCACCGAGGGCTCCACCGGCGGCATCGACCTGCGGACCTTCATGTACCCCGGCATCCTCGCCACCTCGACGATGTTCACCGCCATCTTCGCCGCGGTGTCGATCGTCTGGGACCGGGAGTTCGGCTTCCTGCGCGAGATGCTCGTGGCGCCGGTCCGACGCGGCTCGATCATCGTCGGCAAGGCCCTCGGCGGGGCCACGGTGGCGACGCTCCAGAGCGTCGTGATCCTGCTCCTCGCGCCGGTCGTCGGCGTCTCGCTCACCCCGGTGATCGTCCTGGTGATCCTGGCCCTCGTCTTCCTGCTGAGCTTCACCCTCACCTCCCTCGGCCTGGTGGTGGTGGCCCGCATCCAACAGATCCAGACGGTGATGGGGATCATGCAGATGCTGGTGCTGCCCCTGTCGTTCCTCTCCGGGGCGCTGTACCCCGTCGGCAACCTGCCGGGCTGGCTGGCCCTGCTGGTCAAGCTCAACCCGGTCACCTACGCGGTCCACCCGGTGCGCACGGCGGCCTTCAGCGGCCTCGACGCCTCTCCGCAGGCCGTTGCGCGCCTCAACCCGCCCATCACCTGGAACGGGTGGGCGGTCCCGGCCCTGCTCCAGGTGGGCCTGGTGGCGGTCATCGGCGTGATCTTCCTCGGAGTCGCCGTCAAGCAGTTCCAAAAGGTGGAATAGGCGGGTCGCTCCCGCACCGCCGGGAAGGGAGCTTCGCACCGATGCCCGCCCACCTCACCTCCGACGACGCCGAGCGGCCCCCTGCGGACTGGGCCCGCATGCTCCGCCGCGGCGTGCGGCGGCGATGCCCACGCTGCGGGGGTGGGGATCTGTTCCGCACCTGGTGGTCGATCCGCGACCGCTGCCCGCGCTGTGGGCTGCTCTTCGCCCGCGAGCCCGGCTACTTCACCGGGGTCTACCTGGTGAACTTCAGCGTCGTGCTCGCCGTGCTCTTCGTCGAGGTCATGGGCTTCGCCGTCCTGCTGGCCAACCGCCCCGACGCCTCCGTGCTGCCGCCCCTGCTGGTGGGCCTGGCCGTCGCGGTCGTGATGCCGATCGTGTTCTACCCCTTCGCCCGCACCATCTGGTCGGCGCTCGACCTGGCCATGACGCCGATGGAGCTCGATGAGATCCTCGACGCCGTGGTGGCCGACGACGAGCCTGACGACGACGAGTCTGACGACGACGCCCCGTCGGTGCCGTGAGGGGGCCCACCCCGGGGGGCGCCCTGTCGAGCCGGGTGCGGGCGCCGTAACCTCGCACGGTGGCCTCTACCCTGTCCCCTGACGCACAGGGGTTCGGGTCCGGCGGCGAGGACGACCAGCCGCCTCGACCGGGCGGCGACGGCGGCCCGGCTCGCGGCCCGCTGCCGGTCGACACCGAGCTGTCCGACGGGCGCTACCGGCTCGGGGCGCCGCTGGGACGGGGCGGCTTCGGCATCACCTACCGTGCCGAGGACCGGCGCCTCCGCCGCTCGGTGGCCATCAAAGAGCTCTTCCCCGAGGGCGCCCGACGTGACGGCGCCTCGGTGGTCGTCCCCGGGGCCGAGGCCGACGGCTTCGCCCGGGCGCGGGAGCGCTTCCTGCGCGAGGCCACGACCCTGGCCCGCTTCGGGCACCCGAACATCGTGCGCATCTTCGCCGTCTTCGAGGAGCACGGCACCGCCTACCTGGTGCTCGAGCGCCTGGACGGCCACACCCTGACCTCCGAGCTGCGGGCGCGCCGCGGCCCGTTCACCGAGCCCGAGGCCCTCGACGTGGCCGGCCAGGTGGCAGCCGCCCTCGCCGTGGTGCACCGGGCGGGGGTGCTGCACCGCGACGTCAGCCCGGCCAACCTCGTCCGCACCACCGACGGCCGCATCGTGCTCATCGACTTCGGCCTGGCCCGTCGGTACGCGGATGACCACACCACGTCGATGACCCGCATCGTGACGCCGGGCTACGCCCCGCCCGAGCAGTACGCCGGCCAGGCCCGGTTCTCGCCCCGCGCCGATGTCTACGCCCTGGGCGCCACGCTCTACCGGCTGCTCTCGGGCCGGACACCGCTGGCCCCCGCAGTCCGGTCCCAGGGAGCGCAGATGGCCCCGCTCTGGCGCGTGAACCCGACCGTGTCCCGCGACGTCAGCGCGGCGGTCGAGGCCGCTCTCGCTCTCGACCCTGCGGCGCGCCCGGCATCGGTGGGCGTCCTGCTCGGCCGCCTCGGCCTCGACGTCGCCGACCTCGGACTCACCCCGGAGGGCGACGGAGCGGCGCCCGGTGCCGAGCCCACCGAGGCCGTCGCCGAGGCGGAGGGCCCCGACGGCGCCGAGCGCTTCGAAGACGGGTTCGACGATGTCGCGCTCGACGAGGGCGTGGTCGGCGAGCGCGCCTTCGCTGATGACGGCCCGCCGGGCGATGACGGCCGCGGCGATCACGAACGCGGCGATGACGACCGCGCCACGCGGCTCGCCGCGGCCGGGTCGACCACCCCACTCGCGTCGTCGACGCCGGGGCCGCCCAAGCCCCCGCCGGGCTGGGATCCACCGCCCATCGCATCCGCCGACGCTCCTCAGGTTTCCCACGTCCCGCCCCGCGACGCCACCGGCCTGCCGTGGAGGCCCGACCACGCCGATGACGGTGCCGTCGCCGGGCCTGCGGCCGCCGCGGTGCCGCGGCCACCGGGGCCGTCCTGGTCGATCCCC